>JBEKWT010000095.1:0-12706 GCA_049512795.1 Occallatibacter sp. | reverse complement strand
AAGGACGCGAAAAGCAACTGCCGGGGACACCCATTTTCGTGGTGGGTGAAGGACGCGAAAAGCAAATCCTTCGGCTCGCGCCAGCGTCGGGCCGCTGACCCCATGATCGCGCTGCGATCACGGGGCCCCGAACGCGCTTCGCTCAGAAAGACACCGCGTGGGTGGGTGGGGTGCGAGGTGGTGGTTCGGCGAGCGCGCTACCTGTATGCCTGCTCTTCGGCCCAGTCGCCAATCACCGGGAGCTTGACGCGCTTCCCATTCCAGGCACCGATGACACACCAAAGCCAAATGAGGAAAACAAGCACCGCGACCAGACACATCACTCCCAACAAAACATGAGGCCCAAGGAACGCGGTCAGGCGCAGGACATAGAACAGGACGTATCCAAAGAAAATTACATAAATGTTGAAAACGAGCGACTGCCAGGCGTGGAAACGCACATAGGGTCTTTTGTTGTAGCGCCTGATGGCCAGAAAGAAGACCGCCAGGACGGGAGTGAAGTAGGCGAGTGCGGCAATCGAGTTGTCAGAGAGACCGGTTTTGGGGGGATTGGGTGTCATCTCTCCCTTTCAGAACCCGGAAAGAGTTACAGGTATAAAGCCGCACGCGCTGCCCGATTTCTTGAATTCTTTTCATCAAAAGAACCGGATCAACAGGAACGGGCCGTTTGTGGAACAGCTAACAGATTATATGAAGCGAGGAAGGACCGGAAGCGGGGCCTCTGGAGGGACCGGGGTTAGCGGGGTTAGCGGGAGTTGGCGGGGTTGGCGGGGTTAGGGGAGTTGGCGCAGCTTTCCGTTTTGGAATGGTCAGTTTGGGAGTTGAGACTGGCCTGTTCGGGGTTGTTTTGCAGATAGTAACTTCCGATTTGCCGGTAACGCGTCCGAAGCCAAGAATTCGCGCCGGAAATCGAGCGTTTCTTCTGTACTCGCCGAGCTTAAAAGTGATCGTCCACTTATTGATTACGGCCTCGCAAAATGAGGTTTGTGGAGTGTTCAATCCGGGCAAGCAATTGCATTGCGATTCTTGGAGTAGGTAAGTAAGAATTTGCAAAGCAGGTCGGCTGTCATTGAATGAAATGCAGGAAGATAGCGGAGATCATGGCCAGGTTGCAGGCGGCATGGGCCACCACGGCGCACCACAGGGAGCCGGTCCATAAGCGGCAGAGAGTGAAGGTCGCGCCGAGGCCTGCCAGCATACCTTCGCTTTTCCATCGGCCGACGCGCATTGCAAGCGTGGGCCTAAAGACTCTTGAGAGCGAGCCGTGCGAGCGACTCTTCCGACGAACGCTGCTGATCCGGGCTCTTTGCACCGTAGACCGTCAAAACGATGACATTGTTCCCCTGCTTCACTGACAGTGTCCAGATATTCTGCATCCCCGAGAGCGACGCCGCGTCGCCAATTCCGCTGACATCCGTCTTGGTCATGCCCTGAACGGGCAAAATTGTTCGCGCCCAGGCCGAGGCATCGCGCAGCACGATGCTTACTCCTTGCGGGCTGCCCTTCCACATGCAGCCCGTAGTTCCCAGCGCCATGGGCGAAACCGAGTTCCCGAGCACCTGGGCGATTTCTTCCACAGTCAACAGCTTGCAGGGTTCCGCGGCGCCCACAATTCGAGGCAGCGTAACCAATAGTCCAAACGCCACAAGCACTCCCCATCGATGCGCTGATGCTTTCATGGTGAACCTCCCTCGCCTGTAGCATTTTAGCAATGCAAAAAGAACCATGGCCGACGGCGTTGGCGCCGGTTTTGGTCAGGCGTTCTCAGTTACCCTGCACGAGCCGCGAAGAAATCACTTTTCAGTGTCTGGCGCGAGCAGGATGATCTTGCCAATGCCGCCTTTTTCGCCGAGCACATGTGCCTCGGCCGCGTCGCGCAACGGCAGCCGCCGGCCAATGGGCAGAACGAACTTGCCATCGCGCACGTCATCGGCAAACTCGCGCACCTTGGATGGATCGGGTTTGGCGTTCACACGCGCGGTCTTTACGGTTGGATTTCTGGCCGCGGCACCTTCCGGCAACATCGTGGCGTAGCCAAAGGAGCCGCCGGGCTTTACCTTTGCGATGAGTTTGGCTGCAACATCGCCGCCAACGGTGTCGGCAATCGCATCCACCAAGGGGAAGATTTCAATCGCTTGATCATCGTCAATGGCGAGCACGTCAAAAACCCCGAGGGAGCGGGCGGCCTCGAGTTCTCTTCCGCGGACGCCGGCAATCACCCGGGCGCCGATCTTTTTCGCCGTGTGGACGGCCGCGCGGCCAACACCGCCCAGCGCTCCCGTGACGAGAACGACCTGTCCCTTTTGCACGTTGGCAGCGAGGCGCACAAGCTGGTCGCCGGTGAGCGAAACCAGCGGGATCGCGGCCGCGTCGGCGAGATCGACGCCATCCGGCAGATGGGTCACGTCAGAATCGTCGACCGCAACCAACTCGGCATAGGTCTTGTTGGTGAGCGCAAGAACGCGGTCGCCGGCCTTGAAGTGCATCACATTTGCTCCCACTTTGCACACGATGCCGCTGACATCGCGGCCGAGAATGGCCGGAAACGACAAGGGAACATTCATCCGCAGCGCGCCCGAACGCAGCTTCCAGTCGATGGGATTGACGCTGGCGGCGGTGGCCGCGATGAGCACGGTATTCCCGCCGGTTAATGGGTCGGGTACGTCATCTTCAAACTTCAGATTCTCAGGACCGCCGTATTCGTTGAGCACTACTGCTTTCATCGCGTATCTCCCAGAGCTCCGAGCTTATTCCGTCAGTTGATCAGATGCACGGGAGGGGGCTCGCGGTTCGAGTCGCGCTTCGGGTCTCGTTTCCCGGAGGAAGGATAACTTCAGGGGCGCCGATGATGCGACCAGGGCCTGCGGAGGGGTGTAAACTCTGGCACGGATGACGATACCAAAATGAAAGCTGCGATTGTTGGTCTCCTCTTGATTGCGACGGCGCCATTGGCGCACTGCCAACTCGCAGGCGCCGGGCCACTCGATCCACACTACTGTTACAGGCTCAAGGTTGAACCAAATCTCACAGTGGAACTGGATGCAAATGTTCACGGGCGAGTGATCGACGCAACGGGCGCACCATTCCGCAACTCCCCAGTTGAACTTCGTATCTTTCTCTCACCGACCAGACAGGTGCTTTCGAGAACCGCGAAAACAGATGCCGATGGAAACTTCACCATAGAAGGAGTCAAGGCTGGGCAGTATCGTCTGATTGCTTCGCCAACTCGTGCTTTCCAGCAGCCAGCGCCTATGCGGTGCGCGAAAAAGCAATGTGAACTTTCTATTACCTTGCAGGCGAGTCCGACCGATTTGCCCGATTCACAATGCCCTGTTCGATAATGTTCTGGCCGTGTGGCCGGCTTCTGGACATGACTCTGCTTTCAGCGGGTAACTTTCGGGCTGGAGGGCGGGATAAAAAACCGCTCAAACGCGAATCACAGCGCAGAATGCTCATCGATGAGGACAGCCCGGCCAGCAGCACGGCCGCCGCATCCCTTCTTTGAGCTCCGAGCAGACCCTTTCGACATGCTGGCGCCTCGTCTCATCTTTCTTGACCGAGATGGTCCAGCAGATCCACTCGTTGCGCGCGAGCGGGGTTATATCTTCCCAAGCCGCCAGTGCCCTCACGTCGGATGCGAGCGCCCTTAGGAGATCAGCCGGAAGGTCATGTACGACTCCCCCGGAGATTCGGACGGTTGTCATAGAGTTATCTCGCAGACCCAAGGATCAAGCATCTGATACGAGGGTATAACTCGGAATTCGGGGCCGGCTGGCTACTTGACGAGGCCGGCGCGGTGGATGCGCTCGACTGGTTTGTTGTAGCGGCCGAGCAGGGCGTTCCAGCGGACGATGGCGATGTCCTGCAACATTCTCGTTCCGTCGCGGAGGTAGCTGATGCGGGTGCGCTCGTCGTGCGCCCAGCTTACGGGGACTTCGTCAACGCGGTAGCCGCGCTTGCGAGCGATGAAGAGAATCTCGGGATCGAAGCCCCAGCGCTCGATGGTTTGGAGCTGGAAGACGGTTTGGGCGGCGGCGCGGGTAAAGGCCTTGAAGCCGCATTGGGTGTCGGCGTAGGGCAGGCCCATGACGGCGCGCGTAACGGCATTGAAACATCGGCCGAAGAACTGGCGGTAGAGAGGCTGGCGGATGGTCTGGCGGGTGCGCTCAAGCCAGCGAGAGCCGATGGCGATGTCGGCGCCGGAGGCGATGGCGGCAAAGAGGCCGACAGCTTCTTCGATGGGGGCGGAAAGATCGGCGTCAGTGAACATGACCACTTCGCCAAAGGAGTGAAGAAGGCCGTTGCGGACGCTGTAACCCTTGCCACGATTGCCCGGATTCTGGAGCATGCGGATCTCAGGATTGTTTCGAGCGAAAGCGCTGACCAGCGCGGCAGTCTGGTCACGTGAGCCGTCGTCAACGACAACGACTTCGGCGTTCCACCCGTGCTGGCGGATGCAGGCCACGACCGCTTCAAGCGCGCCCAAAATGCGTGCGGCCTCGTTAAATGCAGGTATGACGATGCTGTATTTCGGGTAGGCCATATACCTGTTGGAGGTCCAACGATCAATGTACCGTATGCCGCCCGCGGGAAGGAAAGCCGGACCCCAGGTGGACGGATTTGACCTCGCTCTAGAGGGCGGACGGGGCCGGGAAGGGCAGGGGGTAAGACAACCCGTAGTCGGCCAAACTGCTGATGCGCAAAGGATAATTTCGAAAAAGAGGCTTGCATTTTCCTGCGTTCCTCGGCACAATCCGGTTATGCTGGAAGCGGAGGTCAGTGGGAGATGACAAAGGCGGACTTGGTGGAGAAGGTGACCGGGCTGGGCGATTTGACCCGGCGCGACGGCGAAGTGATCGTGGAGACGATCTTCGGATCCGTGATCGGGGCCCTGCAGAGCGGAGACAAGATCGAGATACGCGGCTTCGGCTCGTTTCGCATCCGCCAGCGCAAACCCCGCATTGGCCGCAACCCCAAGACCGGCGCGAGAGTCGACGTTCCCGCCAAGAAAGTTCCCTACTTCAAGCCGTCAAAGGAACTGCGCGACCTGGTGAATCCGGGCGAAGCGAAGAAGGCTTCGTAGTTCAAAGCCGCAGCAACCAATAGAGCAACTCGACACCGCCCCGGTTCGCACACTGGAACCGGGGCGTCGCTTTTCATTGACCCCCGGCGGCAGACCGCCTTGGCGCGGCGGCCTTTACAATGAGGGCCGCCAAGGCTAACATTTCGCCGTTCCAGAAAATCCGATTCTGCGAAGCTGTTCCCGGGCCCCCTTGCGAGGATAGAGGCTGTCTTGTGTTCATTAGCCGATCCTCGCCCTTGAACTCAATTGAACACTCGGCAACGGTCCCCCCACCCTTGAAGCCGATTGGAGGAGCCATGAAGTCCCGTTCCAAAGCTGTTTGCGTTTTGCACCACGCCAGCGCTTTTGTTTCGCTGGTTTTGCTCGTCGGGGTGAGCGCTGTTGTTGCACAAACTGCAAAACCGGCGACCACTACGCAGCCCAAATCGAAGGCGGCTTCAAGGCCGACCGGACATGCGGTGAAGCCAACGCAGGCGGCGAAGCCAGCGCCGCCCGCAGCGCCCCCCGATCCGGGACTGATTGGCGCGCCTGCCGCCGGGACGGCACCAGCAACGCCGGCGGCTGATGGAGCGACCCCGGCGACAGCGCCCGCCGGAAATCAGCCCACAGACCAAAGCCAGTCCGCAGGGAGTCCGGCGGCTGCGCCAGCCGGAAATCAGCCTGCGCCGGCAACCGAGCCCAAGCCGCCCCAGCGAGGATTCGTGTGGCTCGACAAGGACAAATTTATGGTGGGAAATGCGGCGGGAATCGGATCCGAGGCGGTTTTGCAGATCTTTGGATTCGACGACAAGAAGAAAGAGGCCGGAGACGTTGGCGGGATCGTCATGACGCTCAAGGATACCCCGGAGCCATTGGTGATTTATGGGTTTGGCGGCAACTTTACCGCGAACATGTCGGGGCGATACTCGAATTTGATCCTCGACTTTTCAGCTGCCAAGGAGAAGATTCCTACGTTCAAGCTCGGAGTTGTGGAGGCGACGGACGGCGGGATGACGCTGACCGAGATCACGATGAATGTTGGAGGCCTCAACGAGTTGTATGTCTCGCCTGATTACATCGTTTTTCCCGAGCAAGCACGCGCGCTGGAAAAGGACGGCCCCTTTGCCCTGCTCGACTTCAGTAATGGGAAAGCCGGCGCTGCCGGAGCGGCGCCCATCGGCTCAACGCTGATTTTGACACGCAACGACGCCGAAGTTTTGCGCACTAAGATCGCTGACGGGCCGGATTTCTCGATCGAACTCAAGCGCGTGAGCACGACCAACGATGTGCTTTCGTGGCGCGTGGAGGACGGCGCGGGAAACGTCACGCATCGGGAGGTTCTAGGGTTTCCTGTGCGCGGGGCATCTCCCGGCGTGGTGAAATACGAAATCAACATCAGCGAGCACTCGGTTACCGCGGCGAATTAAGGGGAGGGCCCAAGTCGCGCGGACCGCGGGCAAGAATGATGCGGCAATCCAGTCCCTTCATCGCCGCGTCGCGCGCTGCCGAATGCCGATGACGGCCATCATGCGCCCGGCGTGGCCGCGCGAGGCGCGATGGGAGAAGAAGAGATCGTTGTGGCATTGCGTGCAGCCGCCGACGATTTGAATGGATTGGGGGCTGAGGCCGGCCGAGAGAAGCTGGCGGCGATTGGCTTCGACGAGATCGACGTGAAGGCTGGGGCCGATGGCAGAATGGCCGGGTGCGCGCTGAGTGAGAAAAAGCATTGGGTATTTCTTGCGGACGGGGTCAGAGTCGTAGACCTCGCGGAACAGGTCATGTGCGTAGAAGAACTGCGATTCGAATTCGGAGAGGACCTCTTCACCGACGGCGTAACAGCAGAGGCCGATGCCCGGACCGACGGCAGCGATAAGATCTTGCGGGCGGGAGCCGAAAGCCAGACGCATGCTGCCAACGCCGGATTCGACGATGCGCTTGACGGTTCCGCGCCAGCCGGCATGAAAGGCGGCGACGGCGCGCTGCCTGCGATCGGCGACAAGGACAGGGATGCAGTCGGCGGTTTGAATGGCGAGGAGGAGGCCGGGGTCCGCGGTCATTTGTCCATCGGCCTTGTGCGGATGGGCGCGGGAGGCGTCGGCGCTGACGGCCGTGACGATGCGGTTCGAATGAAATTGGCGGAGCGCGATGAGCGGCGTTTCGGGATTTGATGTGATGGCCTCGGCGAGGAGACGCCGGTTGCGAAGGACGGTTTCGCGATTGTCGGCGGCGGTGAAACCGAGGTTCAGCTCGCCGGCCACGGCGGGCAGGCCCAAGGCAGCGGCCAGGCCGGCGGCGTCGGCGACATCGGAGAAACTCTCGGGGCAGTAGGCGCGGGTGAGGCCGCCCCTACGGGTGGAGAAGCCTGCCCAGAGCCAGGGAAGTTCCCAGCCGGGGATCGGCAGCCATTGGACGCCGTTGGCGGCGAGGCGGGCGGCTGGAGCGGGAGTGGAGAGCTCTTCCGAAGTCGAGCGGGGAAAACGGAGGGCGGGGCGCGCATTTCGGGCGGGCTGCGATGCTTTGTGGCGCGGGCTGCGCGCAAGTCCGGCTTTGGCGAAGCGGGAATCTACAGTGTTGAGAACCGGGGCGGGTTTTGCTCGCGAGGAAGACATTGCTCGGTTTGATTTTAGCGGTGGGGCGCGCGGGGAAACGTCCTAGAAAAGCAGCCACAGGTCTTTCGGCTTCGCCCGCTACGCGGACTTCGCTCAAGACGACAGTGGAATTAATGGGGTCGTGCTATCCCAGGTCCCAAAAACGGGACCTGGGGCACCCACTCGTCTCGATGGACGAAAGTGGCGAAAAAAACCACAGGTCCCCGTTCGACTCGTTCGCCGAGGGCGAACTCGCACAGGGCAGGCTTTCGACTGCATCTCGAAGGCGACTCGCTCAGGACGGCAGTGGAATTAATGGGGTCGTGCTATCCCAGGTCCCAAAAACGGGACCTGGGGCACCCACTCGTCTCGATGGACGAAAGTGGCGAAAAAAACCACATGTCCCCGTTCGACTCGCCGAGGGCGAACTCGCACAGGGCAGGCTTTCGACTCCATCTCGCTGACGCGAGATTTCGCTCAGGGCGACATCCGCATACAGAGAGCATGTGGGCCTACCTTCCGGTAGGCCCGCTCGAGAGGCATTTTTGGGAGGGTTACCAGGGGGGATTTTGGGAAGAGGTTCCGAAGAACCCTCAAGTGAGAGTTACAGCCTTTCTTTGGCGGGACGTTTGGGGAAGCCTCTGCTAGTTAGTTCTTAAGATGCCTAATTTGGAGAAAGGTTGCAAGGCTTAAGTTGAGGAGTTTGCCCGAGGGAGAGGGAAAACGGTCATTTTTTATTGGAATGGCACCTCAATTTGTCCCAAAATGGGCAATCTGCATGAAAATACAGGGTCAAACTGGGCACTCCTGGAGGTGTGAAGCGACCGCTGACCCTCGTTTTTTGCATTGTCCTGATGGCTTGTTTGCACCGTCCCTACGGGACTCTGGAATTTTTAATGGACCTCTTCCCCCACGCTGAAGCGCGGGGCTAACAAACACTGCGCCTACGGCGCGAGTGCGGATGGATGGGACGCGCAGCGATTCACCGCCGCTGCTCACGTCTTTGGGCGCGCGAACTTTTCTACAAACCAGGTGATGAGGTTGACGGGCAGGAAGCGGACCAGAAATGAGCGGAGTTTGCCAGTGAGGTTGGTGCTGATGGTGTGCTGGCCGCGGGCGAGCGCATCGATGCCGATGCGCGCGACGTCTGCGGCCGATTGCTGATTACGCTTCAGGAACTGGCTGGCGTGGGCCACCTCGATGAACTCGCTCTCTGTTGTTCCGGGACAGAGGGCTGTGACTTTCACGCCGAACCTGGCGACTTCAGCTCCGACCCCGAGTGCAAAGAAGCGATCGAAGGCCTTTGTAGCCGCGTAGGTGGAGAGGTAGGGAACCGGCTGAAAGCTGGCTGCGGATGCAACGACGAGCATCCAGCCGCGACGCCGCTCTACCATGCGCGGCAGGAAGAGACGCGAGAGGCGGACGACGGCTTCGCAGTTGACGCGGACCATGGTGGATTCCTGATCGGCATTGTTGGTGACGAATGCGCCGAAGTTGCCGCGCCCTCGGTGGCGTCGAAGATTTGCTCGGGAGCGGATGGATCGTTGAGGTCGGCGACGACGATGCGCGTGTCGATTCGCGTGTTGATTCGCGTGTCAGGGTGCGTGTCGGGGGCCTTGGCGGCGAACTCGGCGGCGAGGGCATCGAGGCGATCGCGGCGGCGCGCGGTGAGGATAAGATTTGCGCCGTGGGCGGCCAACTCACGCGCGAGGGCCGCGCCGATTCCGGAACTGGCCCCGGTGATTAACGCCCACTTGTTTTGAAAATCAGTCGTTCGGACCATCGCCTCATCATGATAGCGGAAAGCTGGGCTGCGACTAGGGCGTCCCTACGGGGCGCGTGTTTGGCCAGCAAGCGCAAGGTGAGAGGCGCGATCCGAGCGACCCGCGCACTGGCTGGGTTCGCTGGTCTTGCCCTGACACAAAGCAAAAAGCAACCGCAGGCTTTCGACTCGTCGCGCTTGGCGCGACTCGCTCAGGATGACACCGCTGCGATGGGAGGGGTTCGTGCTATCCCACCCTAAAACTCTCCGCTTCGCGTCGAGATTTTAGGATGGGGCACCCGCTGTTCGTGGCGAGTTGAGAGCGCGACAGCTCCCACCAACCTATTGGGCCGGAGCCGGCGCCTGCGGTTGCGACTTGGAGAAAGTGCGAATGTAGATGATGAGGTTCCAGACCTCATTGTCGGTGGCGCGACCTGACGACTCGGGAGGCATCTTGTCCTTGCCGTTGCGGATGACGTTGAACAGTTCCCCATCATCCTTGCCGGCGAGAGTCTTGGGATCGGTCCAATTGTCGAGGGTGAGCTCCATGCTGGTGGCTATATCGGTCTTGCCGTTTCCATTGTCCCCGTGGCACAAGGCGCAGTCCATTCGATAGAGGGTTTTGGCCTTGGCCTGCGATTCAGCGGTGGGCTTAACGGGATTTCTGACCGCCGCAACCGGCGCGGTGGTGGCTGTCTGTGGGGGAGCAAGAGCGGGAGCGGGAGCAGGAGCGGCCGCTGGCTCTGGGGCAGGCGCAGGCGCAGGAGCAGGAGCAGGCGCGGTTTGCTGCGGACTGCGGCCTTGCAGGGGTAAACACGCTATGGCCAGCAGGGCCACCGCAAAAAAGAGCAGAAATGACTTCAACATGAAAGCCTCCTCGCAAGATGTCAACGATCGGGCATCTTTTGACTTAAGCGGAATTCTGGGAGGAATTATAGGCGGTTTGAGTGGAAAGGGCTATGCAAACGGGCACAGGGTGGGGCGTTAGTGCACGCCTCCGCCGCCTCCGCCTTCGCCAGGGCGGTTCTTGCTGAGCATGAAGGCGAGGAAGACGAGAACGATGGACGCATAGGAGAGCTCCATGTAGACGTCCTGGTAGCCCTGCATACGCGCCTGATCTTTCATCTGGTTGTAAATCTGGCCTAGCGCCATGGCGCTGCCGTTGGCCACGCCATATGCATGGTTGAAGGCCGCGGTGAGGGCTTGCCGGTGCTGGTCGAAGCCGATGGTTCCGGGGAGCATGGCCTGCTGCAAGTGCTGCTCGTGCCACATGGCGCGGCTTGTGACCTGGGCGTTGGTGATGGCAATGAGGATGGAACCGCCGATGTTGCGGACGAAGTTGATGAGTCCGGCGACCTGGTTGCTCTGCTCCTTCGGCATTCCGACATAAGCCGCGGTGGTAATGGAGATGAAGCAAAACGGAAGCGGGAACATTTGCACGACGCGCAGCCACGACGCCTCGGCAAAGCTCATCTGGAGATTGGTGACGATTGCGGCGTAGCGGAAGGTGATGACGAGCATCATGAAGCCGAAAGCGGCGAGGTAGCGCGCGGAGATTCTACCGGTGGCAATTCCGGCCAGGGGCATCATGAAGACGAGCGTGACTCCGCCGTAGGTGAGAGCGAGACCGGCGGTGGTGGCGGTATAGCCGAGCAACTGCTGCGTGAATTGCGGCTGCAGAACGGTGTTGGCATTGAGCACGCCGCCGACCAGCATCATGAGGAAGCAGCAGATGGCGAAGTTGCGGTAGCGGAAGAGGCGCAGGTTGATGAGCGGCTCTTTCTGTCGCCATTCCCAGACGAAGAGGCCGACGATGCCGATGATGAAGAGCGTCGCGAAGAGGCAGATGAAGGACGAGGAGAACCAGTCGTTCTCTTCACCCTTATCGAGCATGATCTGCAGGCCGCCCATGGCGAGGGTGAGAAAGCCGAGGCCGACATAATCCATTTTGAACAAGCGGGAGCGATCGGCTTTGATCCACGGCGGATCTTCGACGAGGCGCGTGACCAGGACGAAGGCGAGAATGCCGACGGGAATGTTGATGAAGAAGATCCAGCGCCAGGAGAAGTTGTCAGTGATCCAGCCGCCGAGGGTGGGGCCGATGGACGGCGCGAGCACAGCGACGAGGCCGTAGAGAGCGAAGGCCTGACCGCGCTTGTGCGGCTCGAATGAGTCAGCCATGATGGCCTGCGCCATGGGCTGCATGCCGCCTCCGCCGGCTCCTTGAAGGACGCGGCAGAGCAGGAGGATGGGCAAGGAGGGAGCGATACCGCAAAGAAAGCTGGCGACGGTAAAGAGGGTGATGCAAAAGACGAAGAAGTTGCGGCGGCCCATGACCGAAGATGCCCAGCCGCCGAGTGGAAGCACGATGGCGTTTGAGACGAGGTAGCTGGTGAGCACCCACGTGGCCTCGTCGGTGCTTGCGCCGAGTGCGCCTCCAATATGCGGCAGGGCTACGTTGGCGATGGAAGTGTCGAGCACTTCCATGAACGCGGCGAGCGCCACCGACATTGCGATCAGCCACGGATTGACCCTCGGCTTCCAGGCCACGGGCAGCGCGAGATTCGGATTCTGAATCTGCGCGGGCGGGGCACCGGCTCCCGATCCGTTACGCTTGCCGTTGGCAGCGGGATCGGAAGGGAGGGCGGGTAATGTGGAGTCGATCGCGGACAACAGTTTCTCCTCTGTTGTTTTGGGTTTTCTAATTTTGTCAGGGCCGGGGAAGTGCGATGTGCAACAACTCGAGTGTACTTCTATCTAGATTCGCATAAGCGCCAAGAGGGTGCACGGAAATGTCGAGAAGGCGAATCGCTCCAGTCCGGGAAAAGTCTAAGCGGGCGACGCGAATGTACCTGTACATTGAGAGGAAGGACATTGCCATGCGCCGCCGGACATTCATACAGACGCTTCCCCTGGCCGCAGCCGGATCGGCCGCGGCCCTCAAGAGCAACGCAACCGGCCTGAGCCAGAACGGTTCGGGAGAAACATCGGATCTGCCAAAATTTCAACCGACTGGCGCGGAGCAATTCATTCGCCCCGACGTTCACGCCGGCGACCGGCCCTCGGGCGCGAGCTTTGCGACGCGGTCACCGGCATTGGGCTTGAACGGTGCCGCGGGAACCGCGCATCCGCTTGCGACGCAGACCGCGATTGCGATACTGAAGCGCGGAGGGTCAGCAGTAGATGCGGCGGTGGCCGCAAATGCCGTGCTCGGGTTTGTTGAGCCAACGAGCAGCGGATTAGGCGGCGACTGCTTCGCGTTCGTGTGGGATCCGGAGGCGGGAAGGCTGCTGG
>JBEKWT010000094.1:0-9481 GCA_049512795.1 Occallatibacter sp. | reverse complement strand
CCAGTCGCGGCGGCGCGGGCTGGTGATTCCAGGGCAGGTCACCGAGCAGATTCCACAGTTCGCGGCGGCGGCGCTGTTGATAGCCGTTGAAGTCTTCGCCGGGCTGCGGCGGCACGACGGGCAGGTCTGCGCCCCGCATGGCCAGGCTGCCGGCCAGTGCCGCCGAGCCGATCATCAGATCGCGGCGGCTGAATCGAGGTTTCACGTTTGGCACTTTCTCCTCTTTCGGCGCCAGCTTACACCAGGCACGGCGGACAAATTCGATCGCAGCCATCCGGGAAACAGGCCGAGTTACCAGCCAGTGCCGCACAGGTCTCGAGTTTCTGTTCTCGGCCGGCGCAGTTGATTGTATTCTCAATTCATGGTGCGCTTCACGGTGCTGGCCTCGGGCTCCAAAGGAAACAGCACGGTTGTCTGCGGCGGGCGCACGCGCATCCTTGTCGACGCCGGACTGAGCTGCCGCGAGCTGTTTCGCCGCATGAAGCTGGCTGACGAGGCCCCGGAAGCCCTCGACGCCATCGTCATCACCCACGAGCACCAGGACCACGTGAATGGACTCGCCGTTACCGCGCGCAAGCTCGGGATTCCGGTTTACTTTACTGAGGCCACGCATCGCGCCTGGACGCGCTGGCTCACGCCGCGCCGCCAGATGACCTACAAGCAGTGGCTCGAGCTCTGCCGCAAGCAAGCCGCCGAGCGCCAGGCCGAGCCCGAAGCTCCGGCCCTGGACGCCGCGACCGAAGAGAGCGAATTCGAAGATGCGGGGCCCGAAGAAGCCGAGGTCGAATGCCTCGTTCAGGCCGGCGCAGCCTCCCAACCGGCCGATATCGACCCCGGTTTGGCTGCGGAGCCGGCCCTGGCTCACTCATTCCCGGCTGAACCGGCCTCGGGCGAACCTGCATCGGCTGGACAGTCTTCGCTCGAGCCGCCAACGCTTAAGGAAGACCCCACATGGTTACCTGCGGTTGAGTACTTTCGCGCCGGCGTGCCGTTTTCCATCGGCGATATCGCCCTCAGCCCCTTCACCATCCCCCACGATGCCGCCGACCCCGTTGGATTCGTTCTCAGCTCTGAAGGCGTCCGCATGGGCTTCGCCACGGACCTCGGCTACATCCCGCCCAACGTTAGACAGCAGCTCCAGGACCTCGACTTGCTCCTGCTCGAATCCAATCACGACCTGGAGATGCTGCGCGACGGCCCCTACCCCTGGTCGGTCAAGCAGCGCGTGCTTTCCCGCGTCGGCCACCTCTCCAACGACGCTACGGCGGAGTTCCTTTCTTCCGCTTACGACGGCCAGGCAGCCTACGTGATTCTTGCCCATCTCTCTGAAAACAATAATCTTCCAGAGCTCGCCAGGGTCGCGGCCGAGCGCGCCCTCCTGGGCCGCGCCAGCCTGCTCGCCAACCGCCTGTTACTTGCGGAGCAACACCAGCCACTTTCGGCTATCCGTTTCTAGCCAAAAAGGATAGAATCAAAGTAAGTTAGGGCCAGTAGATCAGCCGGATGGGCCGGAAAAAGGCGCCAGAAAGCTGGTCTTGGCGAAGTGTATTTTCGGGACGCTATGCATCGATCACCGGGGATTCGGCGTCCAATTTGGTAGCTTCCCTACCGCCTCACCAGGTGGAAGCTCTGGCATTTGAACTGACTTCTTTTGCAGGGTGATTCATCCATGTCTACGGTTGGAAACAAATGCACCGACCGGGTTGTAGGCGCAATTTTGGCAAGCTGGCGCTACGATATTTCGGGGATCTCCCCTGAGATGCGCCGTGATTACGAAAGTCATTTCGCGGAGTGCGCCCGTTGCCGCGCCCGCCTGAAATTCCATCGCAGCCTTGACGTCGCGCTGGCGGTCCTCACATCGACCGCCGCGCTTTTCTTCCTCTTCGCGCTCGCGGTTTTGAAGCACATCAAGCCTCTGGAACATGTCGCCTTCAAAATCCTCGGCCTCGACATCTTCGACATGTACCACATGTTGATTTCTGCAGGAATCGCCGGGCTGTGCTTCTCGCTCATCGCCATGGCGCTGGTGCTGATGGCCACGCCTGCTCCGTCGTACCTGGGCGGCATCGCCGCTGAGCAAGCGCGCCTGATTGAGCAGCGCCTGCCGGAAGCCATCAAGTCGCTGCGTCCGCGCTGAAAAGAAATCTGCCCTCCCAATGCAAAGGCCTCCCGCGCGGGAGGCCTTTTCGCGTTCTGGTTTTACTTTGCGATCGGCATACGTCCGTATAATTGAAGCAAATCAGGAATGAAAAAGAGAGATTCCGGCTTAAGAAAGAGGGCTGAGATGTATAAAGTCGTTTTGCTTCGTCATGGAGAGAGCATTTGGAACAAGGAAAACCTGTTCACCGGCTGGACAGATGTTGACCTGTCCGACAAGGGAAGGGAAGAGGCCACGCAGGCTGGCAGGATGTTGAAAGACGAGGGATTTTCTTTCGACATCGCCTACACCTCGGTGCTCAAGCGCGCCATTCGCACTCTGTGGATCACGCTCGACCAGATGGACCTGATGTGGATTCCCGTTGTCCGCGACTGGCGATTGAACGAGCGGCATTACGGAGCGCTGCAGGGCCTGAACAAAGCCGAGACGGCGGCGAAGTATGGCGAGGACCAGGTAAAAATCTGGCGTCGCAGCTACGACATTCGCCCGCCGGCTCTCGAAGAATCCGATCCGCGCTATCCCGGAAAAGACCCACGCTATCATGCCCTGACAAAGCAGCAGCTTCCCCTCACCGAATGCCTCAAGGACACCGTCGACCGCTTTCTGCCCTGCTGGCACGAGGCGATCGCTCCCAGCATCCGGTCAGGAAAGAAAGTACTAATCGCGGCCCATGGAAACAGCCTGCGGGCACTGGTCAAGTATCTTGAGGACGTTCCCGACGACAAGATCGTCGATCTCAACATTCCTACCGGCGTGCCGATGGTGCAGGAGCTCGGCGACGACCTGAAATCGATTCGTCATTATTATCTGGGTGACGCCGCCGCAATTGAGCAGGCCGTGAATAAAGCGAAGAGCACTGGCGGAGCGGGTCACTAGGCGTTGAAATTTCTCGAGCAGCTTGTCGTAGTGGGCTTGGCTGCTAGGCGCTTGCGACCGTGCGGCGTCCGACCGGCTCCGCTGCTGGTTGCAGTCGGATCTCGATGTCATATCCGAGGCGGTTCAGGCATTCCATCAACTTGGTTTCCGAAAGGTTGGCGAAATCTCCGCGCATCAATCCTGAAACCTTCGGCTGAGTGATGCCCATCTGCAGCGCGGCCTCCTGTTGGGTAAGACCAAGGCGGCGAACTGCACGGATAATCTCGATCGCGAGCCCCGACTTGATCTTGAGTTCTTCGGCGTCAGGAAGTCCAAGGTCTGCGAAAACGTTACCGCAACTGACTTCAAATTCAATGTCGCTTTCTTTGCGCTTCGCCATCGGCCATCTCCTTCGCCAATTTCCTCGCTGTCTTGAGCCTGAGGTGGATCATGTCCAGGTCCTTCTTCGGCGTGCTTATCCCGGTCTTGCTCTTCTTTTGAAAGCAGTGGAGAACGAAGACTGCTGGCTCGAATTTGACGGTATAGACAGCGCGGTATGTTCCGTGTGCATCGTCTTCGACAATCTCGATCACGCCGGCGCCCGCGAATCCCTTGAGCACTTTGGCCGCGTCGTGCTGCTCGCCAATCTGTGCAAAGTGAAGAGCATGACCGAAGAACTTTCGCACCGGAACCGGAAGCTCCATCAGATCTCTCTTGCTGCTTCCTATCCAGATGAGCTGCTTCTCAAATTCGCACATATAGATTATACCCGAAAAGGAATAATCGAAGCAGGCCAAAGGCGACCCGGCGCCGATGCTCAGCTGGCCTCGACTCAGCTGAGATCACGCCGGCGAACGTCGTCGATTCGCGCCTTTTTCGCTATGAACGCGTCTACTTCTTTGTCCTTCATCCGAAACATGAACCAGAACAGTAGATTCCAGAAGGCCAGCGTGAGAAGGAGGATGGCGAGCCGGAATTCCGAAGGTCCATCGAGAAGTTGTGCTCCGAACACAACGAGATTTCCGAAGTTTATGCCAACATAGAGTAAGACTCTTAGCCGTCTGCTGACTCGTTTCGGCTCGACCATATCGGCTCGTTTCGACGAGGAACTGCGGCGGGTCACTTCAGGGAATGCGGAACGTCGTTCGCCGCATTCCCCGAGGGATGCTATTCCGTCGCTCAGTCGTTGTAGTTCAGCCCTTCCAGTCCCAGATACACCGCGCCCGAACCCAGCTCTTCTTCAATCCGCAGCAACTGGTTGTACTTCGCGATGCGGTCGGTGCGGCTCACCGATCCGGTCTTGATCTGCCCCACGCCGGTTGCTACCGCCAGGTCGGCGATGAACGTGTCTTCGGTTTCGCCAGAACGATGCGAAATCACCGACGTATAGCCGTACCGGCGGCCCAGTTCGATCGCCTCAAGCGTCTCCGTAATGGTGCCGATCTGGTTGAGCTTGATGAGAATCGAATTGGCCACGCCCTCTTCAATGCCGCGTTGCAGCAGCTTGATGTTGGTACAGAAGATGTCGTCGCCCACCAGCTGAATGCTGCCGCCGAGCTTGTCGGTCAGGATGCGCCAGCCCGCCCAGTCGTCCTCGGCCAAACCGTCTTCGAGCGAGACGATCGGGTACTGGCGAATCCAGTTTTCGTAAAAACCGACCATCTGCTCGCTCGTCAGCTCGCTCTTGTCGCCTTTCTTGAATACGTACTTTTTCTTCTCCGCATCGTAAAACTCGCTCGACGCGGGGTCGAGCGCGATGGCGATCTGTTCACCGGGCTTGTAGCCGGCCTGTTCAATGGCCTCAAGGATCAACTCGATGGCCTCAGCGTTCGATTTGAGCGAAGGCGCAAATCCGCCCTCGTCGCCCACCGCGGTGTTGTAGCCCTTCTTCTTCAGCACGCTCTTCAGCGTGTGAAAAGTTTCGGCCGCCCAGCGCAGCGCCTCGCTGAAGCGCTCCGCTCCCACCGGCATGATCATGAACTCCTGAAAGTCGACGTTCGAGTCGGCATGCGCGCCGCCGTTCAGCACGTTGAGCATCGGCGTGGGCAGCACGCTGGCGTTCACTCCGCCCAGGTAGCGATAGAGCGGAACCTCAAGCGTCAGGGCCACGGCGCGCGCCGCGGCCATTGAAACCGCCAGAATCGCATTCGCGCCCAGCTTGCTTTTGTTCGGCGTTCCATCGAGCGCAATCATCGACTGGTCAATGAGTCTTTGATTGGCCGCGTCCATTCCTTCGAGCTCCGGGCCGATCACCGTCTCCACGTTGGCAACGGCCGTCAGCACGCCCTTGCCTCCGTAGTGGCTCTTATCGCCGTCGCGCAACTCCACGGCCTCATGCTCGCCGGTCGAAGCGCCCGAAGGCACAATGGCGCGGCCCATCGCGCCGCTTTCCAGAATGACGTCCGCCTCTACGGTCGGATTCCCGCGCGAATCAAGGACTTCGCGGGCACGAATAGCAACAATCTCAGTCATATCGCTCCTTAAAATGCGGTGCTGCAGCCGGTCATTCAGTTGGGGACGGCGATCCACGGCCAGGGCTTCTCCGGCGGCGCTTTGAATGGTGCCCAAAAGCTCCTGCGTGCGCAAAAAAGTTCTCTCCATCCAGCGAAAAAGTGCGTGTGGAAAAAATGCTTCTATCCGTTCGGATTCTAGCAAACCGGCTGTGGATTGCCCTGTGGCGTTAGTCACATACAGAAAGGCCTTGCAGTGTGGGCTGAAAGTTACTACTTTGATTCGTAACCCTCGCGGCACGCGCCGAATGCCCACCTATTCGCCATTGTCGAATCTCAGGCTACGCTCTAATTGGGTAGTTTTCCGCTTGCGGCTGATTCCGAGGGCCGCGAACGCAGAACTTTCCCGTCTCCGCAGGGTCTAACGCAGGTAAGCCGACCTTTGCCTGAGAAAAGGTCTGGTCCCCGACCGCAGGTCTTCGCCGTTGGGGTGAAAAAGGAGATCGGGATGAAACGGACCATTTTTGTTTCTGGCGTTCTGGCTGCAGCAGCCGCATTATTGGGTGCGCAGCGAGCAAGCCAGCCAAACCCATACGCGGGAACTTCCAGCCCTCCGCCCGACGACACCATCACCACACCCGCGCCTGAAGCTGCGCCGGTAGCCAAGCCCTCCCCAAACCATTACACGGCCGCGCAGCCCGACGCCCAGCAGCAGACGCAGCCCGCGCAGCACTCTCTTGATGGATCGCTCTATACGATTCCTGCGAGCCAGGGTCCCGCGAGCCAGGGCCCCGCCGGCAACGCTTCAGCCAATGCGGCCGACGGCACCGACGATGGCATCGTGCAGGTGGCGCCCGACACATCCGGTGCACCCGCGCTGAATCAACGCTCGGCCGCAATCGATCCCGACGGCGACATCGTTCACCCGGGTCCATTGCCGCCCGGCACTCTCGGCGAAGGCGCTCTAATTCGCGTCCGCTTGATGGATCGCCTGTCGACTGCGATGAGCCAGAGCGGCGACGAGTTTCGCACGCGCGTTGTCTCTGACGTCCTTCAGGACGGCCAGGTCCTTATTCCCGCGGGAGCCGAGATCGACGGCAAGGTTGCCGCGGTATCGAGCGGTCATTTTGGCGGCCACGGATCGATGCGCCTGCGGCCCGAGACCGTCATTCTCGCCGACGGGTCACGCTACCATCTCTTCGCCCAGACCACCGGCGCGCCCGGCTCCCATGACCGCGTCGGCGGTGAGGGCGACGTAACGCCCGGTTCTCGCATGAAGAAAGTCGGAATCGAATACGGGGCCGGGACCGGCGCCGGCGTGGTCACGGGCGCCATCATCGGCGGTCCCGGTGGCGCGCTCGCGGGCGGCATCATCGGCGCCAGCTTCATCACGGTGCACTTACTCATGGACCATCCGCAGGCTACGCTGGACAACGGCGCAGTCCTTTTGTTCACGCTCGATGAGCCGCTCCATCTTGTTGCCGCGGCTCAAACCGGAAACTAGCTTCTGTTTGGAAAGCCGGGAGTGCGGCGAAAGCCGCGGTTCCCTTGAGGAGGCGGGCAATGAACTGCAGTCAACTACTTGAACGGCGCACGGCGACCAATTGGGAAAGACCAGCGCAACCAACTCGGGAACCCAGCGAACGCCCCGAGCTCCGAACCACGGAGTCTTTTCGCTGGAGCGCCGTAAGATTCACCTCGGTTGGGCAAACGTTCGCCTCCCGGTTCACGCCTACTTTCAAGGGGTCGAACTAATCGGCCTGCCGCCGGCTCGATCCCCGCGCCGGACCGGACTGTCCGCAACCAGAGCCAAAAGCCTGCCAATCGCGCTGGGCTGGTGGATGATTCTCTCGCCATAGGATCGTCGACGACCCGTACCTTCGTACTCCCGCTCGAATTCCTCCGCATTGACACGCGGGCGCTGAGAGCTTGAATCTGAAAGCTGAGAGCTCGCACCCGTCCAAAGGCTGAAAGCCCGCACTCGTATGGACAAGTTCGTTATTCGCGGCGGCAATCCGCTCGTAGGCACCATTCGCGTCTCCGGCGCGAAGAACTCCGCATTGCCCTCAATGGCCGCGGCCATCCTTACCGAGGATGAGGTCACCCTCGAGAACATTCCCCAGGTTCGCGACATCGAAACCCAGAAGCGCCTGCTGGCCTCCATGGGCGCAGAAGTCGAACTGCGCGAAGGCGAGCTGCAGGATCGAACCACCATCTGTTGCCGCACGCTCTCCGATCCCGTCGCGCGCTACGAGATCGTCAAGACCATGCGCGCCAGCTCGCTTGTACTTGGGCCCCTTATCGCTCGTGCCGGCGTGGCCCGCGTGGCCATGCCCGGCGGCTGCGCCATTGGCGGCCGGCCCATCGATCTGCACATCAAGGGCCTGGAGAAGATGGGCGCGGTCATCACGCAGGAGCACGGCTATCTTGAAGCCCGCGTCTGCCGGGGCGGTCTCCGCGGCGCGCATTTGGTCTTCGAAAAAATCACCGTTACCGGCACTGAAGATCTGCTGATGGCCGCGGTGCTCGCCGAAGGCGACACGCTGATGGAAAACTGCGCCCGCGAGCCGGAAGTCGCGGACCTCGCTGCGCTGTTGAACGCGATGGGCGCCGAGATCGAAGGCGCGGGCACGGCCACCATCCGCGTGCACGGTGTCTCGAGCCTCCACGGCGCGCGATACCGCATCAATCCCGACCGCATTGAGGCGGGAACCTTTCTCATCGCCGGCGCCATCACCGCCGGCGACCTCATCGTGGCCAACTGCAACCCCGCTCATCTCGGTGCTGTGATTGCAAAGCTCGAGGAGGCTGGCGCGCGCCTTGACGTGCTCGGTCCCGATTCGATCCGCGTGCGCGCTACCGCCGAGCTTCGCGCCGCCGACATCTCGACTGAAGAGTATCCCGGTTTTCCCACCGATATGCAGGCGCAGTACATGGCCCTGGCCACGCAGGCAGAGGGCATCAGCCTGGTCCGCGAAAACATCTTCGAGAACCGCTTCATGCATGTGCAGGAGCTGGTCCGCATGGGCGCCAACATCAAAGTCGACGGCAGCACTGCCACCGTGCGCGGCCCGGCCCGGCTCACCTCCGCCGCCGTCATGTGTTCCGATCTGCGCGCCTCTGCTTCGCTGGTGTTGGCCGCGCTGGTTGCCGAGGGTGAGACCATCGTGGACCGCGTCTATCACATGGACCGCGGCTATGAGCGCATCGAAGAGAAGTTGATCGGCGTCGGTGCGCAGATCCAGCGGCTGGGCAACGTCTTTGCGCCGAGGGAACCCGTCGCAATCGCCGGTTAACCATCCGGGTCGGGTCCGCATCCTAATAGGATGGAAAGCTTTTCGGGGGAGCTTTTTTCAACAGCGCGCAACCAATCCCCAGCCTTTGGGTTGCTATCATTAACCGCCAGGAAACGGTTCCCCGATTCCGGCAGATCCAAACCACGGAGGTAATGATTCCTGTGAAAAAGACTTTTTTGGCAGGGCTGCTCGCTCTGTGTCTCACTCCTGCGATTGCAATGGCGCAGATCGTCGTGCGCATTGCGCCGCCCGCACCCATCGTCGAGGTCCACGACCATCCACCGCATGAGGGATGGGTGTGGATCGACGGCTACCACCGCTGGGACGGCCACCGCTACATCTGGGTTCATGGCCGTTGGGTGCGTCCGCCGCATGAGCACGCCGTCTGGGTCGCCCATCACTGGGAGCGGCGCGGAGACGGCTGGGTTCTCGTCGAAGGCCACTGGCAGTAGGCGGCGGCTCATAGCAGAGAAGCGGCAACGGAAAAGCGGAGCGAAAGCCCCGCTTTTCTGTTTTTGCTGTATTTGCCAAAGCAATATTTGATACCTTTCCTTTGAAGCTAATTGCATATACAATAAAAACGTGGCGATCACCTGCGATCCCGCCAAAAACCAGCGCAACATCCGTGAGCGTGGACTTTCTTTCGATAGGGCGGAAGACTTCGATTTCACAACCGCGGTTTTTAATACGGAGTTTCGCAATGGCGAGCAGAGGCGTATAGC
>JBEKWT010000093.1:0-10318 GCA_049512795.1 Occallatibacter sp. | reverse complement strand
AACCTCTACGGCGACATTGTGAGCGACCTGTGCGCGGGCCTCGTGGGCGGCCTGGGACTGGCTCCGGGCGCGAACCTGGGCGTGGAGTGCGCGATCTTCGAGGCTGTTCACGGCTCGGCGCCCGACATCGCGGGCAAGGATGTGGCCAATCCCACGGCGCTTCTGCAGTCGGCGATTCTGATGCTTCGGCACGTGGATGAGACCGCGGCAGCCGACAAAGCGCAGAAGGCCCTCGAGACGGTTTACTCTGAGCGCAAAACGCTGACCCGCGACGTGGGCGGGACGGCAGGGACGACGCAGTTTACCGACGCTGTGCTTGCGGCGATGGCGTAACAAGTAGCCGCTGCGGCCAAACTCGTCCTCTTGTACACTGGATAGAGTCAAGGCCATGAAAAACAAGTACCCAATTGGCATTCTGGGCGCGACCGGCATGGTCGGCCAGCGCTACATTCAACTGCTCGCGGATCACCCGTGGTTCGAGATCGCGTGGCTTGCGGCCAGCGACCGTTCCAGTGGGAAGAGTTATGGCGAGGCCGCAAAGTGGCGGCTGGATACGCCTCTGCCCGCGCGCATCGCCAAGATGATTGTCGCGCCGGCCGAGCCTGAGGGCGCGCCGAAGGTCATCTTTGCCAGCGTCGACGCCGCTATCGCGCGCGAGATGGAGCCGAAGTTCGCCGCTGCGGGTTGCGCCGTGATCACGAATTCAAGCGCCTTCCGCATGGCTCCCAATGTGCCTCTCGTCATTCCGGAAGTGAATGCCGATCACCTGCACCTGATCGAGGAACAGCGGTCGCGCAAGGAATCGGGCGGCTACATCGTTACCAATCCGAACTGCTCCACGATCGGCCTGGTTTTGGGGCTGAAGCCCATTGAAGAGCGCTTCGGCATCGAGCAGATTTTCGTCACCACGATGCAGGCAGTCTCGGGCGCGGGTTATCCCGGCGTGGCATCGATGGACATTCTCGATAACGTGGTTCCATTCATCGGCAGTGAAGAAGAAAAGATGGAGAACGAGACGCTCAAGCTGCTGGGTAAGCTCGAAAGCCATGGCGTCGCACCGCTGGCCGCGAAGATGACCGCGCATTGCAATCGTGTGCCGGTGGTCGACGGGCACACGGAGTGCGTGTCGATAAAGCTGGGAAAGAAATTGGGCCGCGAGGTTCGTCGCGAAGACATTCTGGCCGCGTGGGCAGAGTTCCAGCCGCTCGCCGGCCTCGGTTTGCCGTTCGCTCCGGAGCAGCCCGTAGAGTGGGCGGAGCAGAACGATCGCCCGCAGCCGCGCCTCGACCGCAACCGTGGCAACGGAATGACTGTGACTGTCGGCCGACTGCGCCCGTGCAACGTTTTGGACTGGAAGTTTGTGCTGCTCTCGCACAACACGGTGCGCGGCGCGGCTGGAGCGACGATTCTGAATGCCGAGATGCTGGCCAGCCTGGGCAAACTGGAGCCTGCAGCGGTGGCAGCGGCGCGGGGATGAGTCTACGTAATCCCACCCTAAGCGCAAGAGACAAAG
This sequence comes from Occallatibacter sp., assembly GCA_049512795.1. GTDB lineage: Bacteria > Acidobacteriota > Terriglobia > Terriglobales > Acidobacteriaceae > Telmatobacter. The sequence goes on along the minus strand of JBEKWT010000093.1, from coordinate 8,805 downwards.
GCGCGCTTAGGATGGGGCACCCAAAGTTTATCGGCTGCGCGGTTGACACCGGGCGCCTCGTGGGAAGTTTGCAATGAAACTGGTCGTGATGAAGTTTGGCGGCACGTCGGTCGAAGATGCGGCCGCGATTGCGCGCACCGCCGCCATTGTGGCCGGGCGAGTGGCCAGCGGAAACAACCCCGTAGTGGTGGTCAGCGCCATGTCCAAGGTGACCGACCAATTGCTGCGCGCTGCGGCGGCAGCGGCGGAGGGCGACCGCACGGGCGCGCTGGCCATCAGCTCGCGGCTCAGATCGCGGCATCGCGACACCGCTGCTGAGTTGGTGAAGGAGAAAGCAGCAGGCGCATCGCTGATTTCGCTCATCGACGAAAAATTCGACGCGCTGGACGAAGTGCTGCGCGGATTGTCCGCGATCCTCGAGCTGACTCCGCGCATCTCCGACCTGATTGTGAGTTTCGGTGAGCGCCTTTCCAGCCGCATCGTGGCTGCAGCCTTTCACGAGCGCGGCGTGGCGGCGGTGCACATCGATGCGCGCGAGATCATCGTCACTGATTCCGAATTCCAGAAGGCCGCGCCGCTCGAGGACGTGATTGAGAAGCGCGCGACGGAGAAGATCAAACCACTGCTCGCGCAAGACAAGGTGCCGGTGATGGGTGGTTTCATCGCGTCAAGCGAGGAGGGATTGACAACCACGCTGGGCCGCGGCGGTTCCGACTATACCGGCGCGCTGGTGGGCGGCGCCCTCGACGCGGAGACCATCGAAATCTGGACCGACGTGGACGGCATCATGACCGCCGATCCGCGCGTGTGTCCCGATGCGCTGCGCGTGAGGGTGATCAGCTTTGAGGAGGCGGCCGAGTTGGCCTACTTCGGCGCCAAGGTTTTGCATCCGGCCACCATTCTGCCGGCGGTGAAGAAGAACATCCCCGTGCTGGTGCTGAACAGCCGCAACGCAGGCTGCGAGGGCACGCGGATCATATCCGTGGCGCCGCATTGCCATAGCCCTTTCAAGTCGATCGCCGTCAAGAGGAAGCTGACCATTATCGACATCGTGGCCAGCCGCATGCTGATGACGCACGGCTACCTGAGCAAAATGTTTGCCGTATTCGATAAGCACAAATGCCCGGTGGACATGGTTTCGACCAGCGAGGTGAGCATTTCGCTTACTGTGGATTCGAATTCGAGCCTGCCCGATATCGCTGCCGACCTTAGCAAGATGGCGGATGTGAAGTACGAAGGCAAGAAGGCGCTCGTCTGCATGGTGGGTGAGGACATTCGCGGCCAGAACGGCATTGCCGCGCAGGTATTCAACGCCATCCGCCACATCAACGTGCGCATGATCTCGCAGGGCGCGAGCGAGATCAACATGAGCTTCATGATCGATGAGGACGACGCCGATGAGGCGGTGCGGTCGCTGCACGGGGCATTTTTCAAAGAGCCCGACCCCGCGATCTTCGATGTGGAAGCGAGAAGTGCAGTTCACAGTTCGTAGTTCACAGTTCACAGTTTCGATAAAGAACCACGCCTTAACTGAGAAATACGAACTGAGAAATGCGAACTATGAACCCTGAACTGTTTACTGTTCCGAAGGAACCTATGCTGATTCTCGTTCTTGGCAAGGGAAAGACCGGATCGCTTGTTGCTGAGGTGGCGCGGGAGCGGGGCCACGGCGTGCGAGCGCTCGATATCGACGAGAATGCGCACGCCTCGGCACTGACAGCGCCGAACCTGGCCAGCGTTGACGTGGTTGTGGACTTCACAACGCCCGAGGCGGCCGAGGAAAACATGCGCGCGGTGCTGGCCCTTGGCGGCCGAATCGTAGTGGGAACGACCGGCTGGTACGCGAAGCTGGACGAGATGAAGGCGCACGCCATGCAGCGCGGCGGCGGGCTGCTTTATGGCACAAACTTTTCTATCGGAGTGCAGAAGCTCTTCCAATTGACGGCGGAGTTGGCGAAGCTCGAGGGCTACAACTTCTCGATCGACGAGACGCATCACACGTCGAAACTCGATGCGCCCTCTGGAACGGCGCTTACGCTGAAAGAGATTATTCTGTCGGCGCAGCCCGGAATCAACGTCCCCGTTGAGTCGCATCGCGTAGGCGACGCAAAAGGCGAACACATTGTGCGTGCCGTGAGCGACCACGACACATTGGAACTGCGCCATGACGCGCACTCGCGGCGCGGTTTCGCACTGGGCGCGGTGCGCGGCGCCGAGTGGCTCTGCGGCAAGCAGGGCGCATGGGAGTTCCGCGAAATCTTCGATCAGTTGTAAGACCGTCCTGCACCAACGATCAAACGTCGATTGTTTTCCGCGATTCAACGATCGAATTCAACGGTTGTTCCCGGTTCTACCCTCCGCGCGCGAAGATCCCGCATGACGGATTCGGCGAGCTTGCGAACGCCGGTTCAAGCTCACTGCACCACGCCGTTATAAACTTGACCTGTCATGGAAACGACAGGCTGTGGTACCGCAATTGTGACGCCGTTCAGGGCGGATGGATCGGTGGATGAGCCGGCGCTTTGGTCGCTGGTCGATTGGCAAATCGAGTCGGGCATTGACTTCATTGTTGCGTGCGGTTCGACCGGCGAGGCGGCCACGCTGGACGAAGAGGAGTGGCTGCGAGCTGTTCGCTTGGTGATCGATGCTGCAGGCGGCCGGGTTCCCGTGTGGGCCGGATGCACGCACAATTCAACGCGCGTGCTGGTTCGCTTGGCCGGGCACTTGCGGCGCATTCCGGGCCTTGCGGCGGTGCTCTCGGCCAATCCTTACTACAACAAGCCCGGGCAGGAAGGGCAGTTCCAGCACTTCATGGCTCTCGCGCGCGAGGTCGCCCCGCTTCCGGTTTGCGTGTACAACGTGCCGAGCCGGACGGGGACGAACCTGGAGCCGGAAACCGTTGCGCAACTTGCCGCGGCAGCGAAAAACATCGAGGCCGTCAAGGAAGCGAGCGGAAAGCTGCCGCAGTTTGCTGAGTTGGCGCACATTATGCCGCGGGGATTCAAGATCTTCTCAGGCGACGACAGCCTGGCGCTCGCGGCGATCGCCGTCGGCGCGCACGGGCTGATCAGTGTGGCGTCGAACGAAGCTCCAGCCGAAGTTTCGCGCATGATCCGCGCGGCGCTCGACAATAATTGGAACGAGGCGCGCGAATTGGAGCGCCGTTTCTCACGGCTCTTCGAGGCCAATTTCTGGGAGTCGAATCCGGCGCCTGTGAAAACCGTCTTAAGCCTGATGGGAAAGTGCGGCGATTATCTGCGGCTGCCCCTGGTGCCGCCCACCGCGGCCACGCGCGCCAAGCTGGAGCGGCTGGCCGGCGAATTGGGCCTGCTGAAGCACGCGCCGATTCCCGAAGGCGTGCGCTCAGAAGTCTTCTAAAGGGAACCATGCGAAGTCCGCAATCCTGGGACTTATGTGAAGGGCGGCGAGTGGAAGCTGGTTGCTTGTTGTTACCCCGGTAACCTCCTCAATGGGCATATCGGAGGGCTGTTGAAACTTTTTTTGAATCCTCGCACAACTTACTTGAATCGTTTAGTGTCTACCTATGCGACGGCAGATGACGACTCGGTCGATGAGTCGCAGCTGGGCGCCAATTTTGGCGATGGCTCCGTAGAGGAGCGCGCCTTGGGACGACATATTTTTTCCCGCCTAGGGGTCGAGAGTCCTGGCAGGTTTAGATCTTTAGATCTTTGATCTATTTCAGCAAAGGCTCGCGGTCTGGCGGCGTTCCTTGGAGTGAGGCCAGTGAAGAGTGCTCGCTCAACGCGCGTTCAAATTTAGCTACGGCAGCTCGCAGAAAGCGAAGTATCCGATATGTCCCCCGAAACACGCGAAAAGCTATTGAGGTATGCGCTCCTTCCACTCGCTGCTGCGGCGCTGGCAATTGCGGGCTGCACCAGCTCCATGACCGCCGGAACCCAATCCAACGTGCCGACGGGCTCGGCCTTTCTGGTTGGCACTGACGCGCCGTTAGCTGCCGTCGTCTCGTTCCAGGTGCAGCTTATGGATGTCGAATTAACCAATGGGACCACAACGACGTCGACCCTGGTCAAAGGTACGCCGACCGTGGACTTTGCTCGCTTCAACGGCCTGCAGACCCTGGTGGACATGAACCAGGTTCCCGCAGGAACCTACACCGGCGTCACGTTCGTTCTGGGTACCGGAACGGTGGGCTACCTGAACACCACCGGTGGGGGCGCGCCGACCATTGCAACAGCCCCGGCTGCCTTCTCAACGTCCACTGTCACTTTCAATCTGCCGAAATCTCTGACCATCGGGACCAATACACCGCCGGTGGGTCTGCGCATGGATTTCGATCTGGGCCAGTCGATTCCCGTGGATTCGAACGGGAACATTGAACTCAACTCCAGCGGCGACGTCACGGTGAATCCAACGATCGATGTCTCTACTGTGACACGCACCGATCTCGGCGCACACATTGACTTGCTTTACGGGTCGGTGGTGACATTGCCGACGAGCGCCACGGAACCCAGTTCGTTCACGATTCAGGGCCCGCACGGCGAGCAGTTCACCATTAACACCAGCTCGACGACCGAGTGGGATGGCGGGGCCAGCCTGAGCGCGTTGAATACCAACAGCGTCGTGGAGGTTGCCGGAGCCTTAGATCCAGCCGATCAGACTCTGGACGCCGACGAAGTGGCGCTGATTACTGACAGCAAGTTCTACGCTAGAGGATTAGTCACGTACGTGACCCCGGCGACGGGCGCGGCCACCAACCTCGACCTTTATGTGCGCGCGACCGAGCCGTCTTCACTGGCTGATGTTCCGCTGGGCGGCATTGCTCAGGTGGACATCACTGGGAAGGAGAACTACGGCATCTACTGGATGCACAATGCATTCACGCAGCTCCTCTTTAACTCGTCTGCCTTGTCGCCTGGTCAGGAAATCGTAGTCGGCGGCACGGATGCCGAAGCGACTCCGGCCACCGGCACGGCAATCACGGTCAATCGCATCCACCTGGAGAACTGGGGCTATGAGGGCACGGTTGTAAACGGCAGCCAGAGCTCAGCGCAGGGACTTTTCCAGATGCAGATCACCGGATTTGCGGGACAGGTTGTCCCGTCAACCGTGACCGTGTACCTTGGGCCGTTCTGCGACTTCCGCTATGGTTTCGGGGCGTTCAACGACCTGAGCAATGGCACAAAGGTTCGCGTGGTGGGATTGTTGCTGAAGAACTCCACCAACGGCAACCTGGTGCTGCTGGCTCGCCACATTGACGGTTTGACCTTCACCGACACCGCGACTGCGGCCTGGGAATAAGTCGAAACCGGAATCACTCACACGCCGGGGCTGGCTACGAGCTGGCCCCGGCGCTTTCTTTTTGTGCGGCCAATTCCTCAGAGCAAGTCGGCAATCGGCGGGAAAGTGAGCAGCAAACCCAGGAAGAGCAGGATAAATGCTGCGGCGGTCACGCGCCCTATTTCGACGTTTCGCGACGACCAGCGCCAGTGCAACAACGCCCACACGGCGAGCCAAACGACGATTGCACACGTTGTCACTCCGGAGAGCGGGCCGGTCGGCTTGTAGAAGTTCATCAGACTCTTGATCGATGGGGCTTTGTCGGCGAGGATGGCGAAGGCCGCAACCAGGAATGAACCAATGCCGGCCGCGAGCACGGCCGCCGCGCCTGCGCCATTGGGATTCAGCTTCGCTTGTGGAGCACTGGCGGTGCTTGGAGCGCTCATTTCTGTTCCTCCGGCACGATATGAATGGTTGGTCCACCCGCGACAGGCGCGTTCTTATTAAGCATTGCGCCGAAGAAGCCGGCAATTCCTGCAGCGAAAAGCGAGGCCCAGACGAAACCAAGAACCGCGGCACGAAGCTCGGGGTGGATTCTGAGGCTGCGGCGATATTGAGAAAAGACCACTGCCGCCATGGTGATGGAGATGGGCACGAGCCAGGCAATGTGCTCCTTCCATTCCATGCCAATGGAGTGCCACGCGGCAGTCGAGGGGTTCGACATCAGCAGGCGCTGCGGAAATGCAGCCAGGCTTGCGGTTCCTGGCGGCGGAACTGCGCGATACCACGGATAAATGATGTAGGCGCCGGTGAGCACGGTGAGCCACGCGAGCACCGCCATCGCGGCCAGGTAGATTCGCAGGAAACTTTCATCTTCAACCTCGATCTCCGGTCCGAGCGGCGAACTGTAACGTCGGTAAAGCTCAACGAGCGCGCCGGAACAAGCCATCAGATAAAGCGCGCCGAATCTCATCCCGTGGATCATCGTCCAGAGGCCGCGTACAGTGATTTCCATTCGCGATTTCCTTTCTGCGCAAGGTGCCCAGGCCTCTCCGCCACGGCGGATGGGATCTGCGATCGATTCGCGCGCTCAGAGCCCGTTTCTGTTCGGAGGGGTAGGGAACAGCAGATTGTCCGCAGCGGGTTTTTTTTCGTCCGGCGACGCACTCTTTGCGTCCTTGCCCCAGGTCCAGTACATCCCTACGTACACGTAATTCTCGGTCTGCCCGGCGACCGAGTGGCCGTAGCAAAAGAGAAACTGCTCGTTGGTGTTGTGCTTGAAGTGATAGTAGCCGCCGACATCGATCATGGCGGAGGATTCGGTTTGCGCGGCTGCGAGTCCCTCTGCGCCGTGCGCAAAGACCTCCGCGCCAAGCTCCCATTGCTCGCTCAGCTCGCGCTTGATTAGCCAACCGGTGTAGGGAAAGTTGCGGTAGCCGGTCTGAGGGACCACCTGGTAGCCGCCGCCCCCGTCGAAAAGCCATTTGCCTTGGTTCTTTTGCAGCCAGACGGGCAGCTTGTACCAGACTTTTCCCACACCAAGGCCCTTGTCTGCATTGCCGGTAGGCATCTCGAACATGGTAAAGCTGCCGATCTGGGGGAAGTGCTTGCTCTCTTTGATGAAGGCAATCTTGGCGCCGAGCTCCATGTCGGTTAGTCCGAACGCATCGGGGCCGGCGCCGCCAGGAAGATAGACGGGGTTATTCGAAGGGGCCACGACGCCCCAGGGCAGAATCGCATGCAACTGCACTCGTGGTAGAGCGCCCCAGTTGAACTCAAAGGCCGGCCCGGTGGAGTCGATCTCCGCAGTGGTTCCGTCCACGCCACCGAAAATATAGAACTCGTAGTGGTGCAGGTCAACGGGAACGGGATCGTCGGTCTGGTAGGGTGGCCCCTGGGCGCCGGCTCGCGAAACGGCGAGCGCGCACAACAGGAGAATCGCCGGCCCGAGGCGGTTGCCCCCAGGGAGCACCGGTGTTTTCCTTTGGCGAGGGAAGGACTGCATTGCCGAAAGAGTCATCTGGCGCAAACTTATATCGAACTTCGATAATAGTCAAGGCAAGATCCCGTGAACGGCGGTATAGTGTTTTCTGTGCAGAATCACAGGCGGGAACTTTTTTACGGGCTGATCCGCATCCACGTGCTGCTGCACGCGAGCCACGGGCCTGTTTTCGGACTAGCGATGATGGAAGAGCTCGCACACCATGGTTATCGCATCGGGCCTGGAACTCTTTATCCGCTTCTTCACGGGATGGAGCGCTCAGGATTACTCAAAACCGCTGCCGGCCAGGCAGGAGCCCGGGCGCGCCGTTTCTATCGCATCACGCCCGCGGGACGGAAGGCCCTGAAGAAAGCCCGCGAGAAAGTGGACGAATTGCACCAGGAGCTTCACGAGGCGCATCCGCGCAAGGTTGGCGGAGCTCCGAAATGATGTTGCCGAGAGCAGTGAGCGAAGCTACTGTGCGCGCCGGAGCTTAGCGGCGATGATTTCCGCCTCCGCCACTGGGCCGCCGAAGCTCTGGTGTCCTCCGCCAAAACTCTTCGGTGCCTTATAGGAGTACGATGGCGCGCGCTGGCCACCGAAGGACTTTGGCTGACCACCGCCGAAAAGATGGAATCCGCCAGAGCGCTCATTCCGCGCCATCGTGTTGCCGTAGTTTTCATACGAGCGGCTTGAACTTCCGCGCGAATAATTTGACTGTGGAGCGCGATACGAACTGGATGGGTTCGAATACTTAAAGCCAGGGCGAATGGCATAGGCCTGCGGCGCGGAATGGCTGTTCCGGGAGTAGCCGCTCCCTGGGTAGGAATTTGTTGTCTGCCCTGTGTAGCCATACCGGTAGCCCGGATTGCTATAGGTCTGCGGCCTGCTGGAGTAACCCGGATTCGTATACGCCGGTGCGCGGTTCGGGTAGGTCTGCGGACGATAGCCGTAGTTCTGCTGCGGCTCGGCATGAGTGTAGCTCTGCCCGGAACGGTCATAGATCTGCTGACCAGGCATCTGCTGTCCGGGCATCGCCGAACGCGTATAGCTGTTGCCCGGCTGCTGGGATCCACGGTGGGAATAGCCGCGGTTGGAGTAATCGAGCCGCCCCGGCTCAGGGAATCCCTGCGCGGGACGAACATAGGACTGAGCGCCACCGCCGCCGGCGCGCCCGCCGGGCTCACCGCGCCCGGCAGAATTGCCCGAGAATCCGCCGCGTTGGTTCGCGCCGCCCTGGTTGTAGCCCTGCCGCTCGCCGTATCCCTGGCTCGGACCGCCACGCGTGCCCCACGATCCGCCCCGCCCATAGGCGCGAGGTCCTCCGCGCGGCAGACCCCAATCGGCCACTTGGTTGCTGTGAGTGGAGTAGCCGGAGTGGTCGAATAGCAACGCATGCCCCAGCCAGTCGAAGCCCCATGCAAGCCAGCCAAAGGGCATGCGATCGAAGGCTCCGAGAGCGAAGCTGAGCCCGTACTGAATGGGAACGCCGCCGAAGAAGTTGCCCAGCGCGCCGAAGAACGAGAAGCCCGGATACGGCGCAATAGGCTGTCCATAAACATCCC
>JBEKWT010000092.1:0-9521 GCA_049512795.1 Occallatibacter sp. | reverse complement strand
AAGTTCGGTTGAGAGAAAATCCTGGTCGTCGCCCTCAATGGGAACGAATTGAGGCGTCAACTTTGCCTCGGCTGTGTTGTTGGGGTGAACAACGGTTTCATACTTGAGGGTTGTCTGGATGGGAAAGCGCAGGCCGAAAGCGTAGTTGAAACCGGCATTGAGCTGGATGCCGTAGGTCGACGTACAGCCGACGACGCACCAGTTGATGGAGATCGACACGCCCCATTGCCATTCGTAGTCGTGATTAATGGTGAAGCCGGTGAGAAAGTAGTAGGGGCCCATGTTGAGATCGGCCGTCTGATCGCCGCGCGGTGGGCCGGAACCGTTCAAATGAAGCTCCGAGCCGGGAATCACTTTTAGGAGCTTGGGAAAACCGGCAGGGCTGCCGCCCGACACACCATTGCGCATGAGTTGCTGCGCGGCCGCGACCTCCGCGGGGCCAGCGTCAGGGGCGAGTGGGTGTTGCGGGTGCGCGTAGATTGAAGACTCGAGCCTCGGCACGAACATTGTCTCTTCAACGGTCTGCACGCTCATGTTGACAAGCTCATCCTTCAGATCGTCGTCGCTGAGCGAGCTCATTCGCGCCGCTTCGGCCTCACCCACCTTGGCCACGATGGCCGCGCGCTGCGTCGGATCGGCCAGCGATTTGCGCAGCGCCGCGATGTGCTGGCTGGCATCCGCATCCGCTGCTGCGCTTTTCTGCTGGAACTCCGCGATCGCCGCCTGCCGCTTTCCCGGGTCGGCAACGTATCGCGGGCTGCCCGGCACGCTGAACTCCGTCACGCGCTGGGCTGTGGTGCTGCGCGTGAAGCATGCCACTCCGGCTGCAGCGAGCTGCGCCTTTGCGCTTGGATCGGCGCACTTGCCGGGAAGGATCTGGTAGGTGAGCAGATGGTGAATCACCAGGCCCTGGTCGACCTCGGTTACATCGGAGGTGTTCACCTGCACCTGAACGTGCTGCGGCAGTGCCTGCAACCTGATCGCGAGGTTGGGCAGCGCCTTGGGATTGTTCAGCAGCGGCGTAAAGTCGAGCTGCGCTTGGCCCAGCATCACGCGCGGATTCGAGCGCAGATCCTGGAGCGCGTATTGCCGCACCACGTGCAGCCGCTGCATGGTCTGCGCGTGTGTTCCGCCTTGCAAAATCACCGAGTTTGCATAGGATTGCTGGTTCATCGCGCGCGCTTGCTCCGGCCTGCTTTGCGCAAAAGCGGGGTTGGAAAGTGAACATGCGATGAACAGAAGCGCAACAGGCGATGTGAAAAAGACCTTGGGAAGGGGGAAGGTCATTGGCTTGCCTCCATGACATTCCCTGGCAGCGAGGCCCGAGGAAAAGTGCCAGGGTAGGAGGGACAATAAACCGCCGATTCGCGAGTGTCAACGGCGAAGTGCCGGCGCCGCCACACTTTGGTAAACCTTCGCGAAAAATTCATCGAATTACGCCGCGGAGGCCGACGTCAATCCGGCCGCGCTTGCTCCATCCTTCCAATTTATCGTGCGGGCGTAAACGCCAACGCCGCTCGGCAACGCTCGCCGTCCGTATAGATGGATACGACTTACGGCCTGACAGTCATCTTCCCCACGCCGTCGCGATACTGGCTGGCGATCTGGAACGCTTCATCGATCCGTGCGATTTCTCGCGTGTGCGTAAGCAGCGGCGCAAACCATGCGGCGTGCGCGCCCAGCAGCTCCAACGCGTCTTCCGTCTCGTGGTTCGATCGCCGCACGTTGAAGAGCGTCAGCTCCTTGCACCTCATGGCCGACGCATCCACCTGCACGAACGCTCCAGTTTGAATTCCGGTCAGCACCAGGCGGCCGGCATTGCGCGTGATCTGAGCGGCCTGGCTGGTAGTGTTTTCTCCAGCCGCGCAGTCGATTGCGCAATCCACGCCGCGCTGCCCCGTCGCACGGAGAATCTCCACGATAGCTTCGCCGGGCTCGAGCACCACGTCAGCGCCAATTCCGCGCGCCAGCTCGCGGCGGTGCGCCAGCCGTTCCACAGCCCAGATGCGCCCTGCCTGCTTGGCTTTGAGCGCTGCAATCGTCAACAGCCCGATCGGTCCCGCGCCAATTACCGCAACCGATTCGCCCGGGCCAATCGACGCCAGGCGCAGTGAGTGAAGTGCAATCGCAAGCGGCTCGGCCAGAGCTGCTTCACCGTACGACATCGTGCCGGGGATGGGAAGAAAGTTGGTCACCGGCAGGTTCACCAGCTCGCGAAAAAAACCAGGATGACCTGGGTTGCTCAGAAAACGAATATTCGCGCACACGTTGTGGTGCCCGCTCAGGCAGAACTCGCAATGGTAGCAATAGAGCGCAGGCTCAAGCGCCCCGCGGTCGCCCGCGGCAAGGCCGGTCACGCCGGCGCCCGCCTTCACAATTCTTCCCGCCGGCTCGTGCCCCAGCAGCATCGGGTACACATTGGCTCTGCCGCCAACGGCACCTTCAATGTAGGCGTGCAAGTCAGACCCGCACACGCCCACGGCTTCCACCCTGACCTGCACTTCGCCCGGTCCGGGATCTTCGATTTCCATTTCCGTCAGCCGGAATGTCTGGGGAGCAATCAGTTCTGCAGCGCGCATCGATTCCTCTTTCTCAGAAACGATACTTCATCCGAGGGTGGGATTAAAAGGCGGGCGGACGGCGCCGCCGGCGACGCCTTCGGCCCGGCTCCCATCGCCGCTCCGCCCGCCCCCAATCAAGCCCGGCGAAATCTTTTCAAAAGTGAGCAAAACAGAACATACTATGCCCGTGATCGACGGCGAAACTGGTTAAGGCATTGGTGTATCAGGCCTCGAGTGCGGCAGGATCCGCCCGGAAAGTCGTGGCCTCTACCCAAGTTAGCGACTCGGGGCTGCGTTGCTGGCTACAGCGTTTTCGATTCTGCTCTTTCCAGAATGGAAAGTGTCGAGCGGCAATTTCCTCAAGAAATTGCCGCCCTTTGCGATGATGGCGATGTTAATAAGTGAATCGAAAACGCTCTAGGCTGCGCGGCATGCACCGCTTTTCCATTCTGAAGCACTTCCTCCTTGGCCTGCGATCCCCTATTGCAGTCCGCAACGCGCTTCCGGACCGCCCCAAAGGAGGTCCATCCCGATGACCAGCAAAGATCACTCCACATTCGACGCTGCCGATTTTCTGGCGCGCGCCGGCCTTGGCCGGAGAGTTGTCGACCTCAAGCCGGACCAGACTTTTTTCGCCCAGGGAGATCCGGCGGATTCTGTCTTTTATCTTCAGAGCGGCCGGGCAAAGCTTACCGTGGTTTCGCACAACGGCAAAGAGGCTACAATCACGCTTCTCTCCGCCGAGGATTTTGTCGGAGAGGGGGCCCTCGCGATGGTGCCTGGGCTGCGCTTGTCCACGGCCACTGCGTTAAGCCAGTGCACGGCGCTCAAGATTGGGCGGGATGAGATGATCCGCGTGATGCATGACGAACCTGCATTCGCTGAGATATTCCTCAAGTTCCTGCTGGCCCGCAGCATGCGCACCCAGGCCGATCTCGTCGATCAGCTCTTCAACTCCAGCGAAAAACGCCTGGCGCGGATTCTCCTTTTGATGGCCGAATTTGGTAAACCGGGCGAGCCGGAAACCTACATTCCTCCCATTACGCAGGAAACCCTTGCGGAGATGATCGGGACCACGCGATCTCGCGTCAGCTTCTTCATGAACCGCTTTCGCAAGCTTGGCTTCATCGACTATAACGGCCGCATCCAGGTACACAAGTCGTTGCTCAATGTGGTCCTGCTCGATCAATTGCCGGAGCACAATTCCGAGAAGCCACCTGTCTTCGCCAGCGCAAAAAGCTTGCCTGATCGGTCAATATTGGACAGTCCGCGCACCGCGGACCGCGCGAAACTGGCTTCAGCCCGCTGGCCAGGTAACCGGGCGCAAGGGCCTGCCTGATGGTGTGGTGAGTGAGATGGAAGATCCCCGATGCAAGATCGCGGCGATTCAGGTGGAAGACCCTCGGTGCATCGGCATCCTCAGGGGTGTGGTAATTGAGATGGAAGACCCTCGGTGCAGGGGCCTGTTCCAGGGTGTACTGCTAAAGCGTGCGGCCATCGAGATGGAGGATCCTCGGTGCAGGCACGTGGGGATTGAGATGGAAGATCCTCGGTGCAGGAACCTGGGCATTTGGTGATTCAGGTGTCAAATGAGTTAATGGTATCCAAAGCCAATCTGGCACGTTTGGACTTTTCAGGAACTGAGCGAAAGGAGATGCTTCATCATGGATGAGGATACTAAGGGACAAGGACAGGGCTTGGTATGGCTGCTGGCGGGACTGGGCATCGGTGCGCTGCTGGGGGTTCTTTATGCGCCAAAGAGTGGTCGCGAAACCAGAGAGGATATTGCTCGTGGTGCTCGCGAGGGAACGGAGTACTTGAGCACTCGTTCAAAGCGGGCCGCCGAGCATGTGGGCACGCTGGTGGACAAGGGTAAAGAGCACGTAAGTGAGTATGTGGATCGTGGCCGGAGCTTCGTGGGTGACCAATCGAAGCGGGTTGCCGCAGCGGTCGACGCCGGCCGCGAGGCATATCGGACCACCGAGTCAAGCGGGGAGTAAAAGCGTCGTCGAGGTGCTGATTCGGCCGCAATCCATACCGCGGCGCCTCGCCATCCCCGCACGCCAATTCCTCGCGCGGCCTCCATGTGTGCACTATTGACCACAAAGTAACTCACGGCACGCATACTCTTCTAGGCGTATGCTCAAGTTAGTAGCCCGTTTTCCCCTTCTCGCCTTCGGCATTCCAGGCTTCGCTCCAGACGAGCACCTTTCAGGCACGCAACAGATCGATCGGAGCCGCCATGAGCCTCATCAAGCAAAGCGATGTGAAGAACCACCTGTCTCCGCGCTTCCGCACGAAGATCCATCTGCGCCAGCCTGAGAGCCAGCCCGATGCAACCGGTTTTTCCGCGGCCGAACCGGACGCAATCAATGCAACAGAATCGGCTTTTACCGAGGATTTTGTTGCCGAACACTCGTCGCCTCTTATAGCGGCTGCGCCTGGCGCTCATTTGCCCGGTTCGTTCCGCCCTGAGACACCCAAAGTAGCGAAAAGCGCGCGAGCGTGAAACCGCATTCTATTTTCCTTCGCAAGGAGTGCGTTCTTCCGGAACCTCTGGATCCGCTCACGGAGCCGGTCGGCGAAGACTGGATACGCGTAGAAGAGATCGCGGCAGCGGTTTTCGACACCATGATTCGCCAGAAGGGCTGGCACTTCATGCTGGTGGACGGCCCATGCAAGCGAAAAGGCCTGGGGCGGACGGAGAAAAATGCGGCGAAGCGCGCGTTGGCCCGAGCCCTGAACGGTGTGCAGAGGCGATTCAATGCCGCCGAGCTGATTGACGTTCAGGCCAGGAAGTATCCGGGCTTTTACGTCGCCAGCGTCACCCTGCAGCCGCGCCAGATCCAGCAATACACGTGGCTGGAAATTGCAGGGGATTGGCATCAACTGGCGGTTCCCGTTCGATAAGCCGAGCGGCCGGCCTTATCAATTGGACCGGTTCTGGTTTCACCAGCAGGAGGGCCGAGCCGGCGATCGAGCCAAGAGATCCGATCCCAGGAGAGCCGAGCCCAAGAGAGCCGAGTTTCGAACCATGGTTCCGGGCGCCCCGCGCTGATATCGTGCAGCGCACCGGAAACGAGAATCGAATCACGACAGAAAAGAGGTTAGGATGACTTTCACCGAGATCAAAAACCCCGAGACACATGCCGGAAAAAACGGCGCATCGGCTTCTTCGCCCATCGCCTTGAAAGCCAGCCATCTGCCGTTGCCCACGCGCATTGCATTTGTCGGGAACTATCTGCCGCGCGAGTGCGGCATTGCCACTTTTACCACCGACTTGTGCACCGCGCTCGCGGGCGAATACGGCAAAGAGCGCCTGTTCGCGATTCCCGTCAACGATCCCGATTCGAGCTACGACTATCCGGAACAAGTGCGCCTGGAACTGATGCAGGAGGACATCGCCTCCTATGAGCGGGCCGCCGATTTCCTCAACTTCAACAGCAACGATCTCGTCTGCCTGCAGCATGAATACGGCATCTACGGCGGCGCCGCCGGCCGCTACATCCTGGCCATGCTGCGCCGGTTGAAGATGCCGCTGGTCACTACGCTGCACACCGTTCTGCGCGAGCCGGACGCGAATCAACGCATCGTGCTCGAAGAGATCGCGCAGCTCTCTGACCGCCTGATCGTGATGAGCGAGCTGGCGGCCCAGTTGTTGCGCGAAGTGTATGCGGTTCCCGCCGGAAAAATCGATGTCATTCCGCACGGCGTGCCCGACATGCCCTTCATGGACCCCAACTATTTCAAGGACAAATTCGGCACGGAAGGCAAGTCCGTTCTGCTTACCTTCGGCCTGCTCTCTCCAAACAAGGGAATTGAAAACGTGATTCGCGCGCTGCCGGCGATTCTGGCGCGGCATCCGAATGTGGTGTATATCGTCTCCGGAGTGACGCATCCTCACATCCGCAAGCGCGATGGCGAGCGCTACCGCGAAGAGTTGCAGGCTCTGGCCGCCGAGCTTGGCGTTTCTTCTCATCTGATTTTGAACAATCGCTTCGTAAGCACTGAGGAACTGATTGAGCACGTCGGCGCAGCGGATATCTACATCACGCCCTACCGGCAGGAGGCGCAGATTGTCTCCGGCACGCTGGCCATTGCGCTTGGAGCCGGCAAGGCAATCATCTCCACGCCCTACCTGCACGCCAGGGAACTGCTCGCGGACAAAAGAGGCGTGCTGGTCCCGTTCGACAGTCCGGATGCCATCGCAAAATCGGTTGTTGAGCTGCTCGAGAACGACGCGGAGCGCCATGCGATGCGCAAGAGAGCCTATCTGCACTCGCGTGGAACAACGTGGCCGACGACTGCGCGCGCCTACATGGCGACCTTCCAGCGGGCGCGCTTTGAGCGCTCGTTGAAGCCCCGCGCCGCCCAATCGGACGAAATCGCAGTTGGCCTGATCGACCAGACGGAACACCTGCCGGCCCTGAACACCAATCATCTGTTCACCATGACCGACGACACCGGCATGCTGCAGCACGCAATCTTCTCTGTGCCCAACACGCGCGAAGGCTATACCACCGACGACAACGCGCGGGCGCTGATTGTGTCTACTCTTCTCAATGACAGCGTTGGGTTTCCGCACGGGGAGGACCATCTCAACCTTTCTCGCCGGTATCTGGCTTTTCTTTGGCTTGCATTTCATTCCGATACCGGGCGCTTCAGGAATTTCCTCGGCTACGATCGCCAGTGGCTTGAAGACGTCGGCTCTGAAGACAGTCATGGGCGCGCGCTGTGGGCCTTGGGTTCGGTGCTGGGCCATTCGCAGAATGCCGGGTTGCGCGGAGCCGCGGGAAGGCTTTTCGAAGCCGCCGTGCCCGTCGTTCTCAAATTCTCGAGCCCGCGCGCGTGGGCATTCGGCGTTCTTGGGCTTCAGGCCTATCTCGACTGGTTCCCCGGCGACAGGGCCATCCAGATCGCGCGCAACGCGCTGGCCAATCGCCTGCTCGATATTTACGAGCGCAGCCGTTCCGACAAGTGGCACTGGTTCGAGAAGAGTCTTGCGTACTCCAATGCGCGGCTGGCGCAGGCTCTCATCCTGGCCGGCGGACGCAGCAAGAACAGAAAGATGCTCGCGGCGGGAATCGAGTCGCTGGAATGGCTTGTCGCCGCGCAGCATTGCGGCGACCCGGATATGTTTGTTCCCATCGGCTCCAGCGGTTGCTTCACCGAGGGTGGTGAGAAGCCGCGCTTCGATCAGCAGCCCGTCGAAGCCTGCGCCACCATCTCCGCTTGTCTTGAGGCATACAGGCTCACGCACGACGAGCGCTGGAGCAACGAAGCCCATTGCGTCTTCAGTTGGTTCCTCGGCAAAAACGATCTGCAGGCGCCTCTCTACGATGCAACCACCGGCGGATGCAAGGATGGACTTCATCCCGACCGCGTGAATGAAAATCAGGGAGCGGAGTCGACGCTTTCGTTCCTGATGGCGCTCCTGGAAATGCAGCGAGCGAATGGGTCCCACGCAGAAACCACGTACCAGGAAATGAGTATCTCCCTTTGAATCCACTTATTCATCCGCCGGATTTGCCAGAAGCTGCTGAATCGGAACAGCCGCAACCGGGAGTATGTACCGACCTTCCTTTGTTTACCCGCTACTCCGACAATCCGATTCTGAGCGGGCACGATTGGCCGTATGCCGTGAACAGCGTGTTCAACGCGGGAGCGGTGCGATTGCCCGACGGGGACACGTTGCTGCTTTGCCGCGTTGAAGACCGCAGCGGCCTGTCGCACCTTGGCGCGGCGCGTTCTCAGAATGGAATCAACGGATGGCGCATCGATCCCCTGCCAACGCTGATGGCCAATCCGCGCGACTACCCTGAAGAAATCTGGGGCATCGAAGATCCGCGCATTACATTCGTCCCGGAGCTCGAGCAGTATGCCGTGGCGTATACCTCCTTCGCCCGCGGCGGTCCGGGAGTTTCCCTCGCGCTCACCAAGGACTTTCGCACCTTTGAGCGATTCGGCGTGATCATGTCGCCCGAAGACAAGGACGCCGCTCTGCTGCCCAGAAGAATCAACGGCTACTGGGCCTTGATCCATCGCCCCATGACCACCACCGGCGCGCATATGTGGATCTCCTACTCCCCCGATCTGCGCCATTGGGGCAGCCATAAAATCATGCTGCAGGCTCGTCGCGGCGGATGGTGGGATGCGAACAAGATCGGCCTGTGCTCTCCGCCCATCGAAACGCCCAAAGGCTGGCTGGTCATCTACCACGGCGTGCGGGTTACCGCCTCGGGAAGCATCTATCGCCTCGGCCTCGCGCTCTTTGACATCGACCAGCCCGAGATCTGCCTCGAACGCGGAGACAAATGGATCTTCGGTCCCGAAGCCCCCTACGAGCGCGTCGGAGATGTGCACGACGTCGTGTTCCCTTGCGGTCAAACCATCGGCGCGGATGGCGACACCATCAACCTCTATTACGGAGCGGCCGATTCCAGCATCGCTTTGGCCACGGCAAGCATGCGTTGTCTCCTCACGTGGCTGGATGCAAATTCCAGCGTCGGAGACGGATCCGAGCAATAATGCGCCGGCAAACAAGAAAGTCTGTGCCCCATTCATCGCGGCGTCATCGCGATGAATGGGCGGCAGCAAATAGGAAAGTCTGTGCACGTGCAAATAGGAAACTGTGTGCCCCATTCATCGCGGCTTCATCGCGATGAGTGGGCGCCAGCAAATATGAAAGTCTGTGCACGAGCGCATTGAAAGGAAGTTCCCCATGAGTGTCGCAACCCTTACCTGGCCGGACTGGCTGCCGAAAGTTCTTTTCTTCCGGCGCAGGTGCCCTCGCTGCAAATCCGTTCAATTCAAGCCCGGCGAGTTGCGCGCTTACGACGGCCTGCTTGCCCTGTTTTTTCTCCGCCCCGTTCGCTGCAAGTTTTGCTGGCGCAGGTTTTACTGGGTCACCCTGAAGGGCGCGGAATGAGCATCGAGCAACACGACTCCGGCCCCACTTCG
>JBEKWT010000091.1:0-9528 GCA_049512795.1 Occallatibacter sp. | reverse complement strand
GCATCGAGGTCTACGCCGAGTTCGGATGCGCCCTGTACGATGTCCTCGCGGTGAACGCCGCGGGCGAAGGCCTTGTCTCTCATTTTTTTCTTCACGCTTGAAACCTCGACGTCGGCGATGGATTTACTGGGCTTGACCAGGGCGCAGGCGGTGAGGAATCCGGCCAGCTCGTCGCAGGCAAAGAGGACTTTGGCGAGATGCGTGGTGCGCGGGACTCCGGAGTAAAGCGCGTGGCCGAGGATGGCGGTGCGAAGCTCCTCGGACCAGCCCAGACGCTCAAGCTCGCGGACGCCGATGAAGGGGTGCTCTTCGGCCGTGGGATGGCGCTCGTAGTCGAAGTCGTGGAGCAGGGCGGTGGTTGAGTAGAGCTCGACGAGGGTTGCGCGCGCGTCGCCCTCGAGCGCGAGGCGGGCGGCTTCCTGCTCGCCATAGGCCACGACACAGGTTTCCACGGCCAGCGCGTGCTTGCGCAGACTTTCGCTCTGCGTCCATTCGGAGAGCAGTTGCCATGCCTGGTCTCGATTGAAGCTGGGGCCAAAGCTCGTGTTGGCAGCCATTTAGAGCTCCTGTTGATTACAATGGTTCGCGATTTGTCTGGTTTTGGGGGGTCTCGTACGGCTTTTTTCGGTTTGACCCCGAATTTCTACTTGACAATTATGGTTCCTTCGTAGAAAGTAGCACCAATCACGGTGCAGTGATGCACTTGGAGTCCCACGCTCTGGCACTCCGCGCATCCCAAATGGCAACTTCTATCGTTAGCGTGGAAACACGCGAAGTGGTGCGGTGTGAATACTGCAGACTGATGCAGTATAGGACCAGCAACTCCCTCTGCAGGAAATGCCGCAGGCCCCTCGACATCGAGGAGCCCGTGTTTCTGGCCCCGCGACTGGTGACCAGCCAGCCTGTGCCGGTTAGTGGTGGCGCGGGCATGCAGGTGGCCTCGCAGGTGCGCGAAATGCGCCGGGCGCGCCATCTGAGCCAGCGGCAATTGGCGGGCAGGATGCTTGTGCCGCGCACCTATATCTCAAAGATCGAGAACGGCAAGGCGATTCCCACGCTGGGCTCGCTGGAGCGGCTGGCCACGGCCCTTGGCGTGGAAATGCGCCAACTGGTGCGCGATGAGCGCAGCCGCCGCGACGAGGAAGTTGAATCAATCCTGAGCGACTCATTTCTGGCTGAAGTGGCCGAACTGTTGCCGCATCTGGACTCGCTCCACCGGACCCTGTTCTTCGGCGCCGTGAGGGACGCGGCGACAGGCCGGCGCCGCACCGCGTAGAGCCTGCGGCGGGGCGCTGGTCGAGCAGTGGAGTTTCGCGAGCGCTTCCGCGCCGGGCGGGAGCGGGCAGGCTCATCGGTGGACTTTCCCTGAAGTGCCATTTTGGCAAGGCAGTGGATCGTTGCGGTTTGAGCGTTTTCGATTCACTTATTAACACTGCGATCATCGCAAAAGGTGGCAATTTCTTGAGGAAATCACCACTCGATATTTTTTATTCTGTAAAGAGCAGAATCGAAAACGCTGTAGCGGGCCCGGCGCCAGCGTGGCGGCGCATTGCAGAAATCCCTAAAATGCTTTACGGTCGATGGTGTGACTCCCCGGATCCGGCCGAAGGCGTCTTGTATGCGGGCCGGAAGTTCGTTCACGGATTGAACGGCCTTTATCCCGCACCGTGCGGGAACTCCGTCGGCGCCGCTTCGGGATGCTCTCCGGGCCCCCGCGTGGAAAGCGCAAATGCGATCTACAATCGATTCCTTGTCTCCATCTCCCACATTGCGCATCGATGAGTTGAGCCCAGAGGAGCGCGCCGTCTATGCGACGCTGAAGCCGGAGCGCCTACCGCGGCATGTAGCCATCATCATGGACGGCAATGGCCGGTGGGCCAGCCGCCGCTCGCTCAAGCGGTTTGTTGGTCACCAGCAGGGAGCGAAGACGGTGCAGCAAGTGACGGAGACGGCTGCCCGCATCGGGTTGCCGTGGCTGACGCTTTACGCGTTCTCACTGGAAAACAATCTGCGGCGGCCCCGAGCCGAGGTCAGCTTCCTGATGCGCCTGCTGAAGACGTACCTGGAAAACAATGCGGAGCGCATGAGAGCGAACAATATCCGTTTCCAGTACATCGGACGGACGCACGAATTGGCGTCTGACGTTCAGGACAAGATGCGCTGGGTGGAGGAGACCACGGCCGCGAATACCGGCACTACGCTGACGCTGGCCTTGAACTACGGCGGACGATCGGAGCTGGTGGACGCCTTCCACGGGCTGATGGCGGAGCTGAAGCAGAAGCACCTCGGCCCGGAACACATCACGGAAGAAGACATTCACCGGCACCTCTACACGGCGCACATGCCCGACCCCGATCTGCTCATCCGCACCTCCGGCGAGCAGCGCATCTCGAACTTCCTGCTGTGGCAGATCGCTTACACCGAGATCTTCGTGACGGAGAGGTACTGGCCGGACTTCGGCGGGATGCACCTGCTTGAGGCCATCGCGAACTTCCAGAGCAGGGAGCGCCGCTACGGCGCGATCGGCGAGGACGGCGGCGAAGTGGAAGAGGATCCCGACCAGATCCGGATTGCGGTGAGCTGACGCGTCGCGCTGATAGCTGTGCTATCGAAAAACTGTGCGACTAGAGAATCGACGAATTGAAATCGGCGATGAACTGAACGCCCGGCACATCCAATCTCAATAGCTGCAAGTCTCCGGTAAGGTAAAGATCGATCCCCGCCGAAGCCGCACATGCCAAGTGGACCGCATCTGCTACTTTAAGCTTCTCCCGGCCGCGCAGAAGACTGAAAGGCCGCATTGCGTTGGGATCGAAGGGAAGAAAGCGAAAGCCGATCTCCTCCAGGGATTCGCGCGCCGCCACGGCCTTGAGCGGCTGCTCGAAGCGTTCGACTCCGGCCATGACCTCGCCTACTGCAAGGCAACTCGTAAACAGGGCATCGCCTCGTCTGCGCGAACGCGCCAGCAGAGCGTCGGCTCGCGGCCGGTATGCGGGGTTTCCTTCGAGCAGGTAGATCAGAAGCATCGTATCCCAGAAAACGCGGCTCATGGGGCGTCCTCTTCGTCGTAGCCCCGTACCCAACGCAGATACGCCTCACTTCCTCCGAGGGCCGCGATCTCGTCCTTCATGAGCCCAAAAAGCTTCCCCGTCATGCGATGCGCCCACTCCTCCGGGGTTTCGCCGCCAGTTGCCGCAGGCATTTCTTGGAATGGAGGCGCCGCTGACCCAGGTTGCGCTTGGGGATTTGCAAAGCGATACCTAACGACGACGGTCGAACTCTGTTTTTTGGGAGGCCCATCGACCGCTTCGATCTCGATCCCATGAGCACGCAGGAATTTCTCGGCTTGGATTGCCGAACAGATCTGAGGCCAATTCCTCGCCGGGAAGCCCATAGGCTCTAAATGCTGCATCAGATCCCGAACCGCAACCGAGAATCTAGCGTTTCCAGCTCGGATCGCGGGCTGGATGTATTTGTCTGCTGCCACAGAACGCACTTGATCGCTCAAACCATGATTCATTCGTTCTCTCCATCCGCCCCCAAAGGACGGCAAGCTGTCGAAACATAGACAACTATACTGAGATATAGCTAGAAAGTCAACAGAAATAGACAATCTGTCTATAATATCTTCCTGGACCACTGCCGCCCGCGTTGGGCCATTGGTCAAGGCCCCGGCGGTGTATTCTCAACGCTGAATGAAACGCATTCTTACTGCTGCAGTTCTGATTCCGATTGTCCTCGTTCTGGTGTTTCTTGGACCCCGCTGGCAGTGGTTGTTTACGCTGGCGGTGGCGGCGGTTGCGGCGCTCGCAGGCTGGGAGTATATGGAGCTGAGCCGGCGCTGCGGAGCGAATCCGCCGCGAATCGCGACCATGGTGGCCCTTCTGGCTCTGTTCGCGGTCGACTTTGAATGGCCCGATCTGACCCCGGCCCTGTTTGGAATTCTGGGCCTGGGTCTCTTGGTGTATTGCACATTCTTCAAGCCGGTTGAGGAAACGATTGCGGACGCGTCGGCATCGATCTTCTGCTTGCTTTACACCGGCCTTACGCTGCTCGCCCTGCCAACGTTGCGCGAACAAGCCAACGGGCCCTCGCTGGTTGCGTTTTTGCTATTCGTAGTGTGGGCGGGGGATACGGCGGCCTATTACGCAGGCCGGGCGTGGGGCCGGCACAAGATGGCGCCCAAGCTAAGCCCGGGCAAAAGCTGGGAGGGGGCCATCGCGTCGGTCGCCGGCAGCATGGTGATTGCCGCGGTGCTTGCGAGCCTGGCGACAGTAATGCAGGAATCGTCGAATTCGGCCGTCCTTTCCTGGCTGGAGCGCGTTTTTCCCTCGGCTGTGCTGTCCTATCCCGATGAGATCTGGTATTGGGTGGGACTGGCCGCGGTGATCAACGTGGCTGGGCAGGTGGGCGATCTGGCTGAGTCGGCGCTGAAACGGTCGGCCGGGGTGAAGGATTCAGGCAACCTGCTGCCGGGGCACGGGGGAGTTTTAGACAGGATTGATGCGCTGCTGCTGGCGGGTCCGGTGCTCTGGTACGCGCAGGTGATTCATCAGAGGTTTTAGAATAGCTTCCAGCTGATAGCTTCTAGCCTCTAGCTGATTCCCGGAATTGCGAGCGGTCGGGCTTTATCCATGGGCTCTCCGGCACGCCCGATTCCTCAATGGGCACTCACGAGTCGCGGCACACAGTGACTGCACTGACTCGAAGTGGCTAGAAGCTAAGAGCTGGAAGCTAGAGGCTGTTTTTTGAAGCGACTCGCCATTCTCGGATCTACAGGCTCCATCGGGCAGAGCACCCTTTCCATTGTTGAGCAGTTTCCTGAGCGCTACCAAGTGGCGTCGCTGGCCGCGGGCCGCAACCTGGACGAAGCTTTTGCGCAAGCGGTGCGCTGGAAGCCGCGAATGGTGTCGCTGGCTACAGCGGAGCTGGCCGGCGAGCTGATCGCACGGCTGCGCCAGGCAGGCGTTTCCGGGATCGATGTGGTGCATGGGACCGAGGGCACGATTGCGTGCGCGACGCTGGGTGAAGCCGATTTTGTGGTGTCGGCCATTGTGGGCGTGGCGGGCCTCGAGGCGACGCACGCTGCCATCCTCAAGGGAAAGCCGGTGGGGCTGGCCAACAAAGAGTGCATGGTGGCGGCCGGCGAAATCCTGACCGCGGCGGCGCGCGAGCGCAATGTGCCCATCCTGCCCATCGACAGCGAACACAATGCGGTGCACCAATGCCTGCGCGTGGGCACGCGCGACGAGGTGAAGACGATCTGGCTGACGGCTTCGGGAGGGCCTTTCCGCCAGTTCCCTCTGGACCAGTTCGCGAGCATTACGCCCGAGCAGGCGCTGAAACACCCAACGTGGGTGATGGGCAGGCGCATCACGATCGACTCGGCGACGATGTTGAACAAGGGGCTTGAGGTCATCGAGGCCTGCCGGCTGTTCGACGTGACGCCAGCCCAGGTGCGAGTAACCATCCATCCCCAATCGACCGTACATTCGATGGTGGAATACGTGGACGGGTCGATCGTGGCGCAGATTTCGGTAACCGATATGCGGCTGCCTATTCTGTATGCGCTGGCGTGGCCGGAGCGGCCCAAATCCACCTTGACCTTCGACCTGGCGGCGCTGCGGCGCCTGGATTTCGAGTCGCCGGACTTCGAGCGCTTCCCTTGCCTGCGGCTGGCCTTTGAAGCGGCTGAAAAGGGGGGAGCGCATTGTATTGCGCTGAATGCGGCCGACGAGGTGGCTGTGGGAGCCTTCCTCGAACGTCGTATTCTGTTTACGGGCATCCCGCGTACAATTGAAAAAGTACTCGCGGCAACCCCGGAGGCCCACCCGGCAACCATTGCGGAGGTGCTCGCCGCTGACCAGGAAGCGCGAGAACGGGCTCGGGCACTGCTCGCGCAATCTTAATAAGCGCATGCCAGATGGTTGCGCTTAGCCGAAGGAAACACTCGCACAACGATGCATGAATTTCTGGTATCTGCCGCTGCATTTATCGTCCTTGTCGGCGCGATCATCGTGGTGCACGAGGGGGGACACTTCGTCGTAGCCAAGCTCTGCAGGGTTCGCGTCGAGGCATTCTCCATTGGCTTCGGCCCGCGCCTCTTCGGCTTCAAGATCGGTGACACGGAGTACAAAGTTTGCCTGCTGCCGCTGGGCGGCTTTGTGAAGATGACCGGAGAAACCGAGTCCGGGCTCACCGGCAGCCCCTCGGACGGCCATGAGCCGGTCGACGATCCGGGAGCTTTCACCGCGCACCCGCGCTGGCAACGGATGTTGATCGGCGTTGCCGGCCCAACTTTCAACTTTCTGTTGACGCTGTCGCTGATGTGGTTTTACTTCGCCTTTATCAACGAAGTTCCCGCGGCCACCGTAAAGACCACGAGCGTGGAGTGGGTTACTCCGGGCTCAGCTGCGGCGACGGCGGGGATCGAGACCGGCGATGAGATCGTGAGCTTCGACAACATCAAGAATCCGGACTGGGAGATAGTGTATGACCACATCCGGTTGAACGCCAATCAAGTGGTACCGGTCGCGGTGGAGCGTGGGGGAAATACCCTCCAACTGAGCCTGCGGGTTCCGGCCAGCGCGAAGAGCGACGAATTTGATCTGACCGACGCGGGGATTTCACCGCAGTATCTGCCGGGGCCGATTGCTGTAGCGGAGGTTCAGCCGGGGTTGCCTGCTGAGCAAGCCGGGCTGCGTGGAGGCGATGCCATCGAAGCTGTCGACGGTCACGCCTTCCACTCCGTGAATACGTTGTTGGCGTACATGCAAGCGGGGATGGGCAAACCACTGACCCTCACGGTGCTGCGCAACGGGGCGAATCTGCAAATTACGGCTACGCCGACCAAGCTCGATACGAGATGGATGCTGGGCTTTTCGACGACTCAGATTCCCATACGCGACGAGCCCTTGTCATTCGTATCGGCCGCCGGCAAGTCACTGAGCTTCTTCAAGAACAATTCGCTCCTTGTGGGCGAAGTGCTGAACCGGCTGTTCACACACCGGCTCTCGGTGACGCAGATGATGGGGCCAGTGGGAATCGCCAAGGCGGCCGGCGAGGCCGCCCAGATGGATGGCTGGTATCCGAAGTTCGGACTGGCCAGCGAGATCAGCCTGCAACTGGGGATTCTGAATCTGATGCCCTTCCCGATTCTCGATGGAGGGATGATTCTGCTTTTGCTGATTGAAAGCGTGCTGCGCCAGGACATCAGCATGACCATCAAGGAGCGAATTTACCAGGCGGCATTTGTGGTGCTGATGGCATTCATCGCCTTCACCATCTTTAACGACGTGAGCAAGCTGCAACTGTTTACGCACGTCAAGCCGTGAAAAGCAGGAACCAAGGGAACAAGGGACAGGGGCCGGGGTAGAGATCAGAAATCAGTTGAGAGCTTGAGAGAGAGCGCCGAATGCCGGTGACCACACAGGTGCGGGTGCGGTATGCCGAGACGGATCAGATGGGCATTGTCTACTATGCCAACTACCTGGTCTGGTTTGAGCTGGGCCGCGTAGAGCTGTTGCGCTCGCTGGGGCTTGCCTACAGCCGGCTGGAGACCGATCACGGTTGCATTTTGCCAGTGATCGAGGCGCGGTGCCGCTATCGCGCGCCGGCGCGCTACGACGACGAAATCCTGATCGAGACACGGCCGGCGATGATGCGCGGATCAGTGCTCAAGTTTGCCTATCGAATCCTGCGCAAAGCCGCCGAGGGCGAAGAGCAAACGCTGTTGGCCGAAGGGGAGACCGTGCACGTGGTCTGCGACGATCAATTGCAGCGCAAACCGTTACCTGAAAAGTATGCGGCTGCGCTGCGGGCGCTGATGGAAGAGGGCCAAATCTAACCGGTACTGCGAGGATCTGGCGCCGTGGGTCAGGTCTCCGAGGTTTTTCGCGCGTTAGCCGATCTCGATTCCGGCAGTGGGAAACTTGAATTTCTGGTCCGACGCCATGCGCTCCGCGCGGTAATTCAAGCAGGCTTCAATCTCATCCGGGATCAGAACGCGGTAGAGTGTGCCGTCGCGGTTGGGTTCGCCTTCCTTGCGGATGGCGCCGATGTTCTCGAGAGCGCGCAGCGTGTCCTGCACCTTGCCGAGCGATACCGGGTTCTCGTCGAGTTGCGAGTAGGAAGATTTAACGACAGCCGTGCGCAACTGGCGCGTGCTCACACGAAGATGAGGATCGCCGTCTTTGGCGATGGAGTGGCGGAAGAGAAACCAGTAAAACGCCGCGTCATACGGGGAGAGCTGCGGCTGCAGGTCGTCGACGATCTGCTGAATGACGAGCGGCAGTTCCGAGGCGGAGAAGTCGCGATCGGTTGCGAGCTGCGCGTTGGGCTCCGACTCAAGCTCGTTCAGGAGCTGGCGTATCTTGTCAATTCGCTGGTTCATGCTGTTCGCTGGTTCATATTGGCCGCTGATTCACGTTGCAGAGAATTTTACGCCGCATGAACAGGATTGCGGAGGTTTTCGAGGCATTTTTCCGGCCCTTCGCGAGATTTCGGCGAGAGAGCGGCTATGCTATTCGCCATGGAACTTATCTTCGTGGCACGTGAATCAAACGATGGCGGGTACGTGGCGCGCGCGCCCGGGCACTCGATCTTTACCGAGGCCGAGACGTGGGAAGAGCTGCGCGGCAATGTTTTGGAAGCGGCAAGTCTCCATTTCGAAGATGCGACCGTGCGCCCAAGCCGCATTCGCCTTCATCTGGTCAAGGATGAGTTGGTCGACGCGCGCTCTGGCGAAGTGATTCATGAAGACGATCCGAACTCCTGGCTTAAAGAGATGGAGCCCACTCTCGCTACTGCGCCGGAGTTGCAGGAAGTCCTTGCGGAGCTTTCCGCGCAAGAACCGATCTTTCATCGTCCCGAGTTCGGGACGTCGCGCGCGGACTTTGAGCGAATGACGGTGGAGGACTATTGGGAGACGGGCGCCTCGGGCCGGCGCTACTCAAGGCAGGCTGTTCTGGATGGGCTGGAGGAACGGTTTTCAGTGCCGCATGACGACGTGTGGGAGACGCGAGATTTCTATTGCCGCAGGCTTGGGACGGAGACTTATCTAATCACATACACGCTGTTGCAGGACAAGCAACGCCTGACGCGACGGGCGACGATTTGGAGGCGCACAGCGGATGGCTGGAAGATCGTGTACCACCAGGGGACGATTGTCGAGGACGCTTGACGGGCCGGTCAGGACGGGATCAGGGCCGTTCATCGCAGGACGACGGCGAGCGCAAATCCATCCAGGCCCTTGACGCCTACGGTCTGCAGGGCGACGGCGCAAAGGCGCGGCTCACGCGCCATCATCTCCAGGCAGCGGCGCGTGCCGACAATGTCGGGCGAGGAGCTTTTGGCCTCGATGACGCTGCCATGACGAGCGACGTTATCGACAACGATCACCGTCCCGCGGCGCGAGAGCTTCAGCGCCCACTGGAGATAGTGCGGGTTGTTCTCCTTGTCGGCATCGATGAAGATCAAATCGAAGGGACCGGCGCCAGATGCTTTCAGTTTAGGAAGGCTCTCGAGGGC
>JBEKWT010000090.1:0-9623 GCA_049512795.1 Occallatibacter sp. | reverse complement strand
TATTTCTTCAGTACAGGCCCATCGATGGTGAGCCTGATGCTGGCTCCGGCGGTGTTCGCGTTTGGGCTGGTTGCGTTCGGCTTCCTGGGCATGGGTCCGGTGACGATTGCGGTGGATTCCTACGGGCCGGTTACCGACAATGCGCAATCGATTTACGAATTGTCGCTGATCGAGACCGTTCCGGGCATCGAGGCCGAGCTAAAGAAGGACTACAACATCGACGTGAAGTTTGAACGCGCGAAGGACCTGCTGGAAGCCAATGATGGAGCCGGCAACACATTCAAGGCTTCGGCAAAGCCGGTGCTGATCGGCACTGCCGTGGTGGGCGCAACGACGATGATTTTCTCGATCATCATGGCCCTGACCCACGGACTGACGGTGAACGTACAGAGCCTCTCTCTGTTGCACGCGCCCTTCCTGCTCGGGTTGATCACGGGCGGGGCGATGATCTACTGGTTCACAGGCGCTTCAACGCAAGCGGTGACGACGGGCGCTTACCGCGCGGTCGAGTTCATCAAAAAGCACATCAAACTGGATGGCGCGGAGAAGGCGTCGGTTGCCGACAGCAAGAAGGTGGTAGAAATCTGCACGAAGTACGCGCAGAAGGGAATGTTCAACATCTTTCTCGCTGTCTTCTTCGCTACGCTTGCCTTCGCATTCGCTGAGCCGTTCTTTTTTATCGGCTATCTGATTTCGATTGCAGTCTTCGGCCTGTACCAGGCGATCTTCATGGCGAATGCCGGCGGCGCATGGGACAACGCGAAGAAAATCGTAGAGGTCGAGCTGAAACAGAAGGGGACACCTCTGCACGACGCAACCGTGATTGGAGACACCGTCGGCGATCCGTTCAAAGACACTTCGTCGGTGGCATTGAACCCGGTGATCAAGTTCACGACCTTGTTCGGGCTGCTTGCGGTCGAGCTGGCAGTGACGCTCAGCCATCAGAACCAGGTGCTGACAACTTCGCTGGCAGTCGCGTTCTTCCTGGTGTCGGTGTTCTTCGTGCACAAATCGTTCTACGGGATGAGGATTGAGACCAAAGAAGGCAGCTGATTCTTGTTTTGTTGATGTAGCCCTCTCCCTGAATTGGCCTCGCACGCCAAGGCGTGCGGGGCCGATTTGTTGTTGGGCGAACGGAGTGGCGGCAAGCCGGGCGGGGCGGCCTGAGACGCGCAGAAAAGCGTTGTGATCTGCGGGATGGCAAGGGTATGCTGCCATCAAAAGCAGGATGGGCAGCGCGATGAAGAAACTCTCTCTCACTTTCGACGACGGTCCTTCTCCTCCCTGCACGGAAGCCATTCTCGCCGTTCTTTCGTACTACTCGGTTCCCGCGACCTTCTTCATGATTGGCGAGAGAATGCTGGCGCATGAATCCACCGTCAAAGGCGTCGAGCAAGCGGGCCACGTGATCGGGAACCATAGCCGGGCGCATCGAAACCTTCGCGGTGCAACTTTTGAGGAGATCGACCGCGAGATTAACCGCTGGGGACAATACTTCCGGCCGCCGGGTGGCCATTACGACGAGGGGGTGCTCAAGTATCTGCGGGACCATGACATTCAGCTCGCGATGTGGGATGTGGAAGGACTGGACTGGAAACTCAGAACCGCGGACGAGATTGTGGCGTATCTCGACGCGCAGATCGCGAGCCTGGAGGGTGAGAGCGCCATCGTCCTGCTGCACGACGGCGACTCGGAGAACCTGGACGGCAACCGCTGGGCTACAGTCGAAGCGACCGGCCGCATCATTACACGCTACCGCGCGCGGGGATTTGAGTTCGTGCCGCTGCGGGAGATGACTTTGCCAAGGGAGCCGAAGGTGTGGCGGTGAACCCTGGATTGGGGCGGGCAGAACATGCGGGATTCAGGGCGCACTTTTGCCGTCTGGATTGAGGGGCGATTCGATTGGCAAAGTATGCCAATCGCTCTATACTTGAGTGGGAGCTTGTTTATGCCGACGCGCAATGTGAACCTGCCAAAAGCACTCGACCGGTTTGTCGCTTCTCGCGTGAAGAGCGGGAGCTACGCCAACGCCAGCGAAGTAATGCGCACAGCACTGCGGCTTTTGGAAAAGGAAGAGCGGGAGTACGAGGAGAAGCTGGCAGCGCTGCGGACGGCGATCCAAGAGGGACTGGACAGCGGGGTTGCCGAAGAGGGCGTGTCTGAGCGGCTTTATGCATATATTGACGAACTAGCTGCGAAGGAGACGGCGCAACAGGGAGCACAGGAGGAAGATTGCCGCCGTACCGCTTAGCAAGACTTACTGAATCGGATCTTAGGTCCATTATCCGTTACACCATGAAGACATGGGGAACGGACCAGGCAAGACGATATTCTCGAGGTCTTCTCGATTGCTTTGAACTGCTGGCAAAGAACCCTTCCCTAGGTCGGAGATGCGATGCCATTCGGCCCGGTCTTCAACGTTTTGAGTTTGGGAAGCATGTGGTCTTCTACCTTTCCCAACCGGACGGGATTCTGATCGTGAGAGTTCTGCACCAGCGGATGCTTCCGGCCAAGTCGCGCTTTGAAACCTGAGGCAAATGCGGCTCGGTCCGGTCCAAATGTCCACAACTTGAACAGACCTGCCGCGGAATGCACCGGTTCTGCGTCTTGTGCCGGAGTTCGTGCGGGGCTAGGGTTGAGGCAGGAGTGGAATTGCGGGATCGAGGCCCCAGACCGGCCCGCGAGATGCTCCAGATTTGATGCAAATCTGGCGCAGCAAACCCGCGCCGGGCAAGGCCGATTCGAAGTTTCCACAGGCAAATGGCGGTGTTTAAAGGGCTGGTGCGGGAAATGTGAACAAAATACAAGATGTTGTGGTTTGTTCTTGACACGCACCATGGACAGCGGTAAGTTTTCATCTGCGGCTGTGAATGGGCTGTTAAAGAAAGCCGGCGCAAACCGAGCAATTCCCGAGTTCAGGTGCTCCATCCAGCATCTCGTAATAGGGGGATCTCATCAGAGGTTCCCAGGCAGCGAGGACGGGCCGGAAGTACGGCCAAATGGGTACGGTGACGAGGAAAGAGCTGGATTTGACGGAGAGCCGCTGACGGCACTGTAGCTCGCGGATTTTTTAACCCAGTTTTCCGTTTGTTTCCAAAAAGTTGCGGGTTGTCCCGCCATCCGGCGCCATGGCCGGAGACAGGGCTTTTTATCATCAATTTTTGACCGATGGAGAGGATTTAAGATGAACGAGGCTCACCTTCAGACTTCGATCCCGCAAGGCGGGACCTTCCAATCAACCCCCGGCGCGCAGGGCCTGACTTTTTCCCGGCGTTTTTCGAAGGAAGGCGTCTCCCCTTACGACGAAATGCAGTGGGAGCGCCGGACGGCGTCAATCACGGACACGAAAGGGAACACGATCTTCGAGCAGAAGGACGTAGAAGTTCCCGTGGACTGGTCGATGACGGCCACGAACATCGTGGCCTCAAAGTACCTGCACGGACAAATGGATACGCCGGAGCGCGAGACGGGCGTGCGGCAACTGGTTTCGCGCGTGGCGGAGACAGTGCGCGACTGGGGCATGGCCGGCGGGTATTTCGCCACGGCGTTGGATGCCGGGATCTTCCACGATGAGCTGGCGCACCTGCTGCTGACGCAGAAGGCGGCGTTCAACTCGCCCGTGTGGTTCAACGTCGGTTGCGACCGGCTGGAGCCGGACGCGGACGGACAGAACTGGCATTGGGATCCGGTGACGGGTGGGGTGCAGTACTCGGCGACGGGCTACAGGAACCCGCAGTGCTCGGCCTGCTTCATCAACGCTGTGGACGATTCGCTGGATTCGATTCTGACGCTGGCGAAGACGGAAGGGATGTTGTTCAAGTGGGGATCGGGAACGGGGACGAACCTGTCGTCGCTGCGCGGATCGATGGAGCAGCTCTCCGGCGGAGGGCAGGCCAGCGGACCGCTGAGCTTCATGCGCGGGTTTGACGCGTTTGCCGGGGTGATCAAGAGCGGCGGCAAGACACGGCGCGCGGCGAAGATGGTGATCCTGAATGTTGATCATCCGGACATCGTGGACTTTATTGAATGCAAGTCGAAGGAGGAGGCGAAGGCCTTCACGCTGATCAAGGCGGGCTACGACGGAACCGGGCCGGATTCAGAGGCTTTTTCGTCTATCTTCTTCCAGAATGCGAACAATTCGGTACGGGTCAGTGACGAGTTTATGCGTGCCTACGAGGCCGACGGGGACTTCACTACATACACGGTGAAGGGCCACCAGCCGGTGAAGACCTACAAGGCGCGCGAGATCATGGGCAAGATCGCCGAGTCGACGTGGCTGTGCGGCGATCCGGGGATGCAGTTCGACGACACCATCAACAAGTGGCACACGAGCAAGAACACGGCGCGGATCAACGCGTCGAATCCATGCAGTGAATACATGTTCCTGGACAACTCGGCGTGCAATTTGGCGAGCCTCAATCTAATGAGATTTGTCACGCCGGCCGGAACGTTCGACATCGCGGCGTACCGGCACGCGATTTCAGTGCTGATCACGGCGATGGAAATTCTGGTGGACAACTCGGGCTATCCGACCGAGGCGATCGCGCGGAACTCGCACGACTACCGGCCGCTGGGGCTGGGCTACGCCAACCTG
Organism: Occallatibacter sp.; assembly: GCA_049512795.1. Classification (GTDB taxonomy): domain Bacteria; phylum Acidobacteriota; class Terriglobia; order Terriglobales; family Acidobacteriaceae; genus Telmatobacter. The sequence goes on along the minus strand of JBEKWT010000090.1, from coordinate 5,029 downwards.
GGCGCGCTGCTGATGTCGTTTGGGCTGCCGTACGACTCCGAAGCGGGACGCGACCTGGCGGCGAGCATGACGGCGATCATGACGGGCCAGGCGTATCTGCAGTCGGCGATCATTGCGGCGCAGTGCCCGCCGCTGACGTCGGCGACGCCGCTGACCGCGAGCGTGGAGCATCAGGGTGGAGCATGCCCCGGTTACTATGTGAACCGCGAGCCGTTCCTGGATGTAGTGCGCATGCATCGGGCCGAGGTGAACAACATCGGCAAGTCTCGCTCTGCCGGCGAACCGTTCATGGTGCCGCAGCTTGACTCGCTGATCGAGGCCAGCCGCGAGAGCTGGGACATGGCGTTGCTGTACGGCGAGCGCTATGGCTATCGCAATTCGCAGACCACGGTGCTGGCGCCGACGGGAACGATCGGCTTCATGATGGATTGCGACACGACGGGCATCGAGCCGGACCTGGCGCTGGTCAAGTACAAGAAGCTGGTGGGCGGCGGCATGATCAAGATCGTGAACAACACGGTGCCGGCGGCGCTGTTCAAGCTGGGCTACGACAACGAAGAAGTGAACGCGATTGTCAGCTACATTGACGCGACGGGGACAATCGAGGGCGCGCCGGGGATCAAGCCGGAGCACCTGGCGGTGTTCGATTGCAGCTTCAAGCCGGCGAAGGGGACGCGATCGATCCATTACATGGGGCATATCAAGATGATGGCGGCGGCGCAACCGTTCCTTTCGGGCGCGATCTCGAAGACCGTGAACCTGCCGCACGAGGCGACGGTGGAAGAGGTGGCCGAGGCCTACGCGGAAAGCTGGCGGCAGGGGATCAAGGCGGTGGCGATTTACCGCGATGGATCGAAGGGCACGCAGCCGCTGAATACCAGTATGGATGCGAAGAAGGAGCCCTCGGCTCTGGATGCGGCGGGCAGCCGCCTGCTGAGCCATCTGGCGGCGTCGCAACCGGCGGCCGAAGCGGACGTGAAGCTGCTCCAGTCGCATATCGAAGCGCACATCGGGGCGCACGGCGCTGACAAGGTGGAAGTGAGCGCGAAGCAACTGCTCGCCGCGTCGCAGGCATTCCAAAAGGCGCTCGATGAGATTGCCGCGGCTGCGGCGGTACCAGTGCTGACGGCAACACCGGCGGTGAACGCTGCGGCCGAGATTCCGCGGGAAGCGAAAGACCTGAATGCGCCGCCGCCCGCGATCCGTCACCGGCTGCAGGAGGAGCGTGCATCGATCACGCACAAATTCTCCATCGCCGGGCACGAGGGTTACATCACCGTAGGCATGTATCCCAACGGCCAGCCGGGCGAGATCTTCATCCGCATGGCGAAGGAGGGATCGACGGTGAGCGGGCTGATGGACGCGTTCGCGACGTCGGTTTCGCTGGCGCTGCAGCACGGCGTTCCGCTCAAGGTGCTGTGCGAGAAGTTCGCCCACACGCGGTTTGAGCCTTCGGGCTGGACGGGCAACGAGCAGATCGGCTACGCGAAGAGCCTGATGGACTATATGTTCCGCTGGCTGAACCTGCGGTTCCTTTCCGGTCAGCAACTCACACTGTTCCCAGGCCTCGCGCCCGCGGTTCCGCAACTGGCGGCGTCGCCGAGCCTGCTGGCGGAGAGCGACCTGGATACGGATGAGCCGGTGGAGCCGCAAAGCCAGATGGCGCGGTTGGTGGAGGAAGTGGCGAGGCGGCTGAGTCAGGTGACGGCAACCGGTGCGCACTCAGGTGGCGGCATTGCGCCGGAGCCACAGGCCGAGCCGGGCAGCGGAGCACGCCGGACGACGGAGTCGCAGGCACATTCGGGGCCGGCAAATCCTTCGCCCGTGCCGAGCATGCAGGACCGCGGGCTGTATCACGCGGCGGACGCGATGCGTGGCATGTACGACATGGGTGACGCGCCAAGTTGCGGCACCTGCGGCGCGATCATGGTGCGCAATGGAAGCTGCTACCGCTGCATGAGCTGCGGCAGCACTTCTGGTTGTTCTTAGGAGCGGGTGCAGCTAACAAACTGAGGCCGCTGCGAATTAGGGGCGACTAGGGCCAGGAGACAATCTCCCGGCCCTTTTGTTTTCATCCCGATGGAAGCTAGGAGACGACCGAAGTCGGCTAATGCCGGATCAGTATGCCACAAACATGACCCATGGGCGTTTGCGAGGATCGATCCTCTCGCCCGGGGCGAATGGGAAGCTCCAGCCCCTTTGTTCTTAGCAAAGCGCAGGCCGAGTAGGTTCCAAAATGAGAAATGCAGATAGAGAAAACAGCTCTCGCTATGAACGCGACAGCACCTAACGCCATACACTCGGATAGAGGAGTTGCGCAAATAACCCATATTGGGTTATTCTAGAACCTCGGGAGGGTGCAAAGTGGCGAAACAGACGGCATTCAAATTGGACGAAGATATTTTCGATATTGCTCCATTTATGAAGGAAAACTCGTCCATAGAGCCTTCGTTTACTACCTCGTTAGGAGCTCTATTTTCTGCCGACTGTATGGCAGTCCTTCCGCAGATTAAGGACGAAGTCGTTGACACCGTATTTGCAGATCCGCCATTCAATTTAGGCAAGGAATATGGTAAGAGCTATGACGATTTACGATCCGACGATTATTACTTCCAGTGGTGCAAAGGCTGGATCACGGAATGCGTTCGGACAATCAAGCCAGGCGGAGCATTCTTCCTTTACAACCTTCCAAAGTGGAATATTTTACTCGGCGCCCATTTGACCGAACTCGGCATGGAATTCAGGCATTGGATCGCCATCGAGATCTCAGCGTGCCTGCCAATTCCGGGAAGGCTCCATCCCAGTCACTACAGCTTGCTGTATTACACGAAAGGCAAACCGAAGACCTTCAGGCGTGTTCGCACTCCAATCCAAACTTGCCGGCACTGCGGGGGAGAGGTGAAGGACTATGGCGGGCACCGCCACGCCATGAATCCCGAGGGCGTGAATTTGAAAGATGTTTGGACGGATATCCCGCCGGTTCGCCATTGGAAATTTAAATCTAGGGATCGGAGGGCGAATGCTCTTTCGACGAAGATTTTAGATAGGGTGGTAGAAATGTCCACGCTTCCGGGCGAGCTCGTCCTGGATCCATTCGGAGGAAGCGGAACTACATACGCCGTCTGTGAAAAGAAAGCGAGAGAATGGATCGGTGCCGAGATTGACTTCGGGCCAGAGATAATCGATCGGCTAGAGAGCGGCGAAATTCATCAACACAAGAATGATGACCGTGTCACCGCTTGATCTTTTTGGACCTCTTAGACCTTCCATCTGTTCCCTTCGGTATGAAGCGTACGTCTTTGCTCTCTGAGTCTTGCTCTATCACCACAATTTCGAGAACGCCGACTTTGCAGGGGACGGACTTCCAGAGCTTCAGGTAGGGCTCCAACTCTCGGTAATTGCCAATCCTATCCGTCAAATACAAATAGAGATTCCGGGAAGGCACCACAAGCACGCCGGCGGCAATTAAGCCGTCCGTCACCAACATCGTCAGCTTGTTCATAGAGCGATGGCTGGAGGAAATATTTCCAGTTTCCCATTCAGTCACAATGACGCCCTCGGGACCAAGAATCACTGCATCGAAATCTCCGAGACGCTGATCTAGAAGGTTCTTTGCTGGGCCCTCGAGGGTCCACTTGAGCCTTTTCAACTCCTTAACAAACTCCTTCTTGACCGGTTTTACGCCATTCCTCTTCCGAACAGGATTGATCGTGAATTTGCCGCTCCCTGGAGGCCAGTCGCATTTCTTCACAGCCTCATGGATCGCTGCCCTCGTCTCAGCCCAATGGGTGGAGGCTGCATAAGAGCCGCAACTCAGTACGGTCTCGACATGCACGATCCTCATTGCGTCTCCCGGTAGAGCCTGCCGAGCAACTTCGCTGGATCGACGCTCAGCGCCTTCGCCACTTCACCGAATTCGATGACGTCCAGGCGGCGCTCGCCGCGCTCATATTTCGAGACGAAAGACTGCGGTCGATTGAGTTGTTGAGACAGCTCCGCTTGGGTAAGGCCGGCAGCCCTCCGCACCTCAACCAGGAGTTCACGGAGTTTCTTATATGCCCCGTCATCCATCTTGTTGATCTCGGGGCGAGTATAAAACCGATTATCGGATAATCCCAAAACAGGTTCTGTTGGAGCCCGGGAGCCTGGGGACAGGCGGGAGCCTGGGGACGGACGGGACGTTCCCTTGGTTTTTTCCGGACTCTTGGCCTCACCCGAGCCCGGGGATAAACGGGACGTTCCCTTGGTTCTTCCTGACCCCTGACCCCTGATCCCTGCCCCCTATCTTTTCCTGTCAATCCCCCGGACCCAAAATAAATGTGCCTGCCTTCCGTAAGTCGTTCTTTCCGTGGTCCCGGAGCCTGTCCTGAGCGAAGTCGAAGGAACCCGGCATTTATGTCAAGAGAGTTCGCGGTCACAGGCCGCCCTAACCCATTGAAGAAGCTAGTAAAAAGACCCTCTCAAAGTTTGCCGATTATTTCGGGCCTTTGCTGCATACTCAATTCATGATCGGTCCCAACCCAGGAACGGCGCTCACTAGAACATCTCCGTCGCTCCCGGCCTTTCTAACCACTAACCACTACTCACTAACCACTGCTTTTTCAGCGCAGAATAGTTTCATGATCCGCTTCCGCCCAAAGACCGGTACGTCTGCAGCACTCGCCGAGCAGACCGGCCCGCCGGCTGTTCCTCTAGCATCGCGTACCCCGCTAGCTCCGCCACCCGCAGCGCCGAAGCTTCAGCGTAGGCGGGACCCCGCTGTCCTTCCGCTCCCTCCTTCACTTCTTCACCCGCTCACTCCTTCACTTCTTCACTCCTCCACTTTTTCACTCGTCCACCTCTTCCTTCGCTCCCTTGTTCCCTGCTTTTTCACCCCCCCCATGCCTTCGGCGCCCACCCCCCCTGTCTTTCTACCCACCCCCTCCCCCAGGGCCTCTCCGGTCCCCGTTTTCTGCTCCAATTTCCCTTATTCCCTTGGTCCCTTGGTCCCTGCTTTTGCCCCACCCCCCCCATCGTTTCTCGACCCCAC
>JBEKWT010000089.1:0-9716 GCA_049512795.1 Occallatibacter sp. | reverse complement strand
TGGTCATTCATGGAGGCTCATTTGGCTCTTCTCACCTGGAACCACACCTGCTCGGTCGGCGTTCGCGCCATGGACGATCAGCACGGCGTCCTCATGGACGCCATCAACGAACTCCGCCTCGCGCTGGTGCGCGGCTCCAGCCACGAAAGGATTTGCGAACTGCTCGACCAGTTCATCGAATTCACGCGCATGCACTTCTGGAGCGAGGAACAGTTGATGGCGCAGACCGGTTTTGCTGGCCTGGATGAGCATCGCGCGGAGCACCATCGAATGTTGGCTGAGATCCTGCAGGCGGCGCACCGGCTGCAATACGGCGAGGCGATTCATCTGCGTCCGCTGTTGTGCCAACTGCACGATGGGTTTCTCGAGCACATCGAGCGGGTGGACCAGGAATACAGCCCGTGGCTCCGCGAGCGCGGCATCTGCTGATTGGTGCTGAGGACCGCCATATCCGGCAGTCAGGAGCGCGACCAGCCAGGATTGCGGATTCGCCTCAGGTTGACTGATTTCCTGCCGATAATCCTCACGCCGGCAATTTCCGGCGGGAGGATGCGCATGGCGCTTCTAGCGTGGGACGACGAAAAGTATTCCGTGGGGGTCAAATCCATCGACGGGCAGCACGGCGTGCTTTTTGAGCTGATTAACGATCTCTACGAAGCAATGAGAAAGGGCCAGGCGAATAAGCTGACTGGTGCGTTGCTGAAGAAACTGGTGGACTATACGCAAACTCACTTCGCCGCGGAAGAAAAGATGATGGCGGATGCGAAATATCCCGCACTGGCGGAGCACCGGGTCAAACACCGCGACCTCATCAAACAGGTCGGAGACTTCACCTCTCGGTTCGAAAAGGGCGAAATTGCGCTGAATCTCGATTTGATGAGTTTTCTGCGCGACTGGCTCACCAATCACATTCAAAAGGTGGACCGGGAGTATAGTCCCTGGATGAACCAGCACGGCGTGCAATAAATACGATCGAGCGACTCCCCAGGCGGGTTGGCTCTGGATGGAACCCCAGCCGGCATCAGCTCTCGAACGATAGCTGCGCCGTCGCCCACACCGCCGCGGAGGGCTTTGGCTCAGAAGCAAGCTCGTAGACAAGGCGCTCGAGCACCAGCCGTTTATCCGGCGGCGAGGAACGCAGCTCGAGATCGGCCCGGGCCACAAGACGAAGCGCGCGAGTAAGCTCGCGCCGGCTTTTGTAACGGCGTGCCTGGCGGATAAGGTCGTCGGCGGCGAACGGCGGCATGCGAAAGCCTTGCCACAGCGCCTGCCAGATGGCGCGCGAGTCGCGCACATTCTTTTCCAGAATCACCAGCATCTGGCGGAAAGTGCGGGCCAGCATGTAGAGATGTCCGATCGCGGCGTCCTCGCCGGCGTCGGAGCTGTTAAGCAGGCCTTCGAGCAACGCCAGCGCCCGCACGCGATCGCGGGCGCTGATGGCGTCGGTCAGCTCGTAGAGCGTGCGCTGCTTGGCGCTGAGCACCATGGTTTCCACGTCGCCCAGGGTAATTCGACCGCGCCCGGAGGTGTAGTGCAGCAGCTTCTCCAGTTCCGACGACACCAGCATCATGTCCGCGCCCAGCGCGTCCACCAGTTCTCTCGCGGCATCGGCTTCCAGGCGAAGTCCGCCGCTCTCTTGCGCTTTGGCCGTCGCCCATCGCATCGCGTCTTCCTCGCTCACCCGGGCCAGCTCCACCATGCCGCAATGAGCGCCCAGCGTTTCGGTTAGGCGCTCGAACCGGTTCTTGTCGTCAAGCTCCATGCGGCGCGTGTCCGCGGGGATACGCAAAAAGTCCGCAATAAACAGCAGCATCGCTTGCGGGTTCGGGGATTTGAAGTATCGGTCGAGCGCGGCAAACTCATCCTTCTTGGCGCCCCGCGTGTAGAGCTGGCGCACGTTGCGGACAAAGATCACCTGAAAAGGAGCCATCAAAGACGGCGTTTGCGCGCGGTCCAATACTTCGAAGATCGAGGTTGACGTCAAATCGAAATCGGAGAGGCAGAAGTCGCGGAGGTCGGGCGGGACGAAAGCTTTGAGCACGGCGGCTCGGCACCGGTCGAGGAGAAAGATTTCATCGCCGGCCAGCACGTAGCCGGGCCGCAGCTTCCCCGTGCCCGCCTCGGCACTTTCAATCTCCGCGATAAAGCGGGCCACGGAGCTGAATCCCGCACCCCAGCGTAAGCCGCTCAAGGCTCACGCTCCATTTCCGCGCGCTTGCACGCCGTATCCGTCATGCGGCTACAGAATACAGGCCCTTGCAGCTTGTTACCAGCGCGGAAATCTGGCCCGGAATCAAGAGATGCGCGGTTTGGGGATGCGTTCAAAAGCCTTCGAGGACGTCGGCCACAAGCTGGCGCGCAAACTGGCTGGAGAGCCGCTGAATGGCAGCCGGGTCTTCCTGGATGAACGTCGGCAGGTTGGTTGAGGATTGATACTGCTCGCGGAAGACATAGTTGGTGTTCTGGTAGAGAATTCTGCCGTCATGCGCAGTGAGCGTTACAGACGCCACGATGGTGATAACGAAGCTCGAAGACTGCTGCGTGGCTGCGTTGTAGGTCAGCGGCGTCGTGGTCTGTTTCAGGATTGTGCCGTGCAGCACCGCGTCGGCGTCGTCGCCGGCATCGGGTGTGACACGGAAGGGGGTGCGCGTGGCGAACTCGCGAATCACAGCCTCGGTCAAGGCCTGTTCGGTGCCGCTCGCCTCGGTCCGCGTAGCAAAGACGGGCACGGCAAGCGTTTTGATGCCGGGAGGGAGATGCGTGGCTGTGCCCAGCGAGTGATAGCCGCATCCGCTCAGGGCGAGCAGGGCGAACGCGGCCAAGAGAGCAGCGACGGGCAGGAATGCGTGCGGACGCATGAGGCCATTCTATCCCGCGAGATGACGGCGCCGCCCAAGCGGGCAGCGGCGCCGAACGGGTATGCTGAGGTCCATGAGCTGGACGACGAATTGGATGGGAAGCTGGATTGGATGGGCGCTGCTTTCGGCTGCATTTGCCGCGGCCACCGCGCTTCTGGCCAAAGTAGGCGTGGCGCACGTTGACTCGAACCTGGCCACTGCGCTGCGCACCAGCGTGGTCCTGGTGTTTGCGTGGGGCATCGTGCTGGCGCTGGGCAAGCACGGAGAAATTCGGTCGCTCGACCGGCGAACGATGCTGTTCCTCGCGCTGTCGGGACTGGCGACTGGATTGTCGTGGCTCTGCTACTTCCGCGCGTTGCAGCTTGGGCCGGCCTCGCGCGTGGCGCCGCTGGACAAGTTGAGCGTGCCGCTGGTGATGGTGTTTGCGTGGCTGCTGCTGGGAGAAAAGCTGAATGCCGCGGCGTTGATCGGAGGAGTACTGATTACAGCGGGCGCGATGGTGATGGTGTTTGGATGACGGTAGTCAGTTGTCAGTGATCAGTTGTCAGAAAGCAGGAACCAGGAAGAAGATGCTTCATTGCTGTTCGTGGATCACTCATCACTAACCACTGACAGCTGACAACTGACAACTGTCCTTATACTGGAGCGAATGAAAACGCCGGAGAAAGCCGTAGATGCGCGGAACGTCGAGCCGCGACCCATCGGGCCGCGCCGCATCGTCCTGACCGGATTCATGGGTTCGGGAAAGACGACTGTCGGTCCGCTGGTAGCCGAGCGGCTGGGCTGGAGCTTTGTCGACGTGGACGAAGTGATCGCGGCCGAGGCCGGAACAACGATTCCCGAAATTTTCAAGCGCGAGGGCGAGACGGAGTTCCGGAGGCGAGAGCGAGCGGCGATTGCGAGCCTGGCGCGCGGCGATGGGCTCGTGCTCGCTCTCGGAGGCGGAGCCATCGAGGATGCGGCGACTCGCGAGCTGCTGCTGAGTGCGGCCGAGACTCTGATGGTTCACCTCGAGGTCGAGCTCGAGACGGCGCTCGAGCGCTGCCGAGGCTCGGAGTTTCTGCGGCCTGTTCTTGCCGATCAAGCCAACCTGGCCGGCCGCTACGGGCGGCGCCTGCCGCTCTACCGCATGGCGCATGTCACGCTCCATGTCGACACGCTCACCCCGGATGAGGTTGCGGAAGCGATTGTGCGCGCCGCCGGGCTGAGGGCGGCTGTTTAACTTGTGCGGTTTTCTATCGCCAGCCGAGGGCCGGAGCGACCTGAGTCAGAATCGCCTGCATGACATGCACATTGTAGGCGACGCCCAGTTGATTTGGAACGGTCAGCAAAAGCGTATCCGCCTCCGCAATCGCCGTGTCTTTCCTGAGCTGTTCAATCAGAACATCCGGCTCGGCAGCATAACTGCGGCCGAAGATGGCCCGCGTGTTTTCGTCGAGAAAGCCGATCGAGTCCTCTTCCTGACCGCGCCCGAAATAGGCGCGATCGCGATCATCGATCAGCGCGAAGATACTGCGGCTGACAGAGACGCGCGGAGTGCGGGCGTGGCCAGCCTCTTTCCAGGCTGCGCGGAAGGCGCGAATCTGCGCTGCTTGTTGGATGTGGAGCGGCTCGCCGGTCTCGTCGAATTTGAGAGTTGAGGTCTGCATGTTCATTCCCAGCTTCGCGGCCCACTCGGCCGTGGCGTTCGAAGCAGATCCCCACCAGATGCGATCGCGCAATCCTTCGGAGTACGGCTCAAGACGCAGAAGCCCAGGCGGATTGGGAAACATGGGACGTGGATTGGGCTTGGCGAAGCTCTTGCCGCGCAGCAGATCGAGAAATTCTTCGGTGTGCCGCCGGGCCATAGCCGCATCGTCTTCGCCTTCGTTAGGGCGGTGCCCAAAATAACGCCAACCGTCGATGACCTGCTCGGGAGAACCGCGGCTGATTCCCAACTGCAGTCGGCCGGTAGCGATGAGATCCGCAGCCCCAGCGTCCTCTGCCATGTAATGAGGATTCTCATACCGCATGTCGATGACCGCGGTGCCGATTTCAATCTTTCGCGTTCTGGCGCCGACCGCCGCAAGCAGTGGAAACGGTGATGCAAGCTGCCGCGCGAAATGATGAACGCGGAAGTAGGCTCCGTCCATTCCAAGGCGCTCAGCCTCGACGGCGAGATCGATGGACTGCAGGAGCGCGTCAGCCGCGGAGCGCGTTTCCGACTGCGGTGAAGGTGTCCAATGACCGAATGAGAGGAAGCCAATTTTCTTCATATTATCCAGATTCGCATCCCCGGCCAGGAGATGCGAACCTCCGCCAACAATCTCCACCTGGGTATGAGCAGGCGAAGCCGAATCCTCGAAAGATTGAGTTTAAGAAAAGTGCTGCCAGCCTCGAGGAGCGACCGAGACTGCGCCTTTGGGTGTGATGAGCGTGATGGGTGGGTTGGAGCGTTTCGACAGGACGATCCGGCCGATCTGCGTGACGGCAACGCCTTCAATGCTCGAGGGCACGCGGGCGGCGGCCGGAGCTGTGAACAGGAGCTCGTAGTCTTCTCCGCCATTGAGGGCCTGCGCAGCGGTTGCACCGGGAGCGAAGGGGAGGGCGGCGGCGTCAAGCTCAGCGGCAACGCCGGACTCGGCGCAGAGGTGAGCGAGATCGGTGGAGAGGCCGTCGCTCAAGTCAATGGCGGCGGTGGCCATGGCATTGCGCGCGAGCCAAAGTCCCTGCGCGACGCGCGGTGTGGGGTAGAGGTGCGGTGTGAGCAGCGCCATGATGCGTGGTGAAATGCCGGGAAGCGCTGACGGCTTTGGGCGCGGGCGCTTGAGGGCGGCTGCGAGTTTGGTGAGCTGTTGAAGGCCAACGGCGGCGGCACCGAGGCTACCGGTGACGTAGATGAGGTCACCGGCGCGAGCTCCGGAACGGAGCAGAGCTTCCCCCTGCGGGACCGCACCGGTAAGAACGACGTCGGCGACCGCGAGGGTGGACTCGGCAAGGTCGCCGCCGGCGAGCGTGGTTTGATGTTCCTGTGCGAGGGAGAGAAAGCCGTCGAGAAATCGATCGACCCAGGATTCGAGCCCTTTCGGGCTTGGCCAAACTCGCCGCGCGGCTTGCGATTCCCGGCCTTTCGGGCTTGGCCAGGTGGTCTGCGCGGGCCACGCGCTTTTGGGCGCGCTCCGCGTTTTTGGCTTTTGGACGAGGTCGCGAGGCAGGGCCAGAGACAGAAACGCAGCCACGGGCCGTGCGCCCATGGCGGCCAGGTCGCTGAGTCCGCGAGCCAGGGCGCGGTGGCCGACGGATTCTGCAGGGTGCCAGTCCAGGCGGAAGTGGCGGCCGTCGATCGAGAGATCGGTGGTGACGGCGAACTCTTCGCCGGGGCCGGGACGAAGGATGGCGCAGTCGTCGCCGATGCCCAGACGCAGCTCGGGAGCTGGGGTTTGTGAGGCGCGGAGGCGAATCTTGTGGAGGAGGCCCAGCTCGCCCCGGTCGCCCTGCGTGTTGCCCATCTGGGAGGGGTTCGATTCTTTTGGCGTGCGAGGCATCTTATGAGGATAGGATACGGCGCGGTAAAACGGGGCCGGAGCCCGGAATCGAGACACATTCCGGTGGCGCGTTCAACCGGACTGATGGGCGGCCGATAGTACTGTGAGGGGCCGGCGCGAGCCGCGGATTTCAGCGCGTAAGTAGCTTTTGGTTCAACCAGAAGGCACGGGGAGGATCGTTACAAAGCCTTTAGGGCGCCCGGGGTGCCTAACGTAATCATTCGGCCCGGTTTTTATTGACCCCGGGAAAGGCGGTCTGCTACGCTCTAGGAACGTTCTCGTAACTGCTCCAGTGGAGCGCGAAGGTTCTTGTGCGGGTTGAAAAGGCCCACAGCTGATCGACTTCCCCCGATCTGGAATCCTGAGGACTGGCTGATCGCCGGGGATTGCAGGAAAAATGCTACGCAGGCGATATTACATACTTTTTGTCGCGCGCGATGAGGACGGCCAACTACGGAAGATTCCGCTTCCGCTGAAGTATGTGTACGGATTTGTGGCTGCGGCAATCGTGGGAGCGTTCACGATTGTGGGCCTGGCCGGATCGTACACGCGCATGCTTCTCAAGACCGAAAGCTACAACCAGGTAAGGGCGGATCGCGAAACGCTGCGCCAGAATTACCAGCGCATGGCAGAGGTTGCGCACAATCGCAGCGTGCAGGTGGCGAGCCTGGGCGCGCTGGCCGATGAAGTGTCGGCACTGTACGGGCTGAGACGGAACCGGTTGCAGGCAGCGCCTCAACCGAAGCCCATGGCTACGGCCGGCAAGGCAAATCCGGCTCCGGCCGCGCAGTCCGATGACGTGAACCAGCAGCAGGTTTCGAATTCCATCGACACGTTCTATGCGCTGCGCGCCGAGGCGATGTCGGGCCAGGTTTCACGTGCGCTCGAGGGCGGGCTGACGTCCAACTTTACCGGCGACTGGACGGAACTTGCCGATGCGCCGTCGATGTGGCCGGTCGAGGGCCGCGTGGCCTCGAGCTTCGGCGAGCGCGAAGATCCGATCAACGGCGAAGGCGCGTTCCACACCGGAGTCGACATCGACGCGCCCTACGGAACGCCGGTGCGAGCGGCAGGCGATGGCGACGTGACCGGAGCGCAGATGGGCGTCGGTTACGGGCGCGAGGTGACGCTCGATCACGGGCACGACGTGGTCACGCTCTATGGGCATCTTTCCGCGGTTGCGGTCTATCCCGGGCAGCACGTGACGCGCGGCGAAATCATCGGCTATGTGGGCGAGTCGGGACGCGCGACGGGTCCCCACCTGCACTACGAGGTCCGCCTGCACAATGTGCCGGTGAATCCATATCGATATTTGCGCGTGACCTACGAGCAGGCTGTGAACCTGGACGGCGGTACGTCACCCGGCCAATAAGCGAGATCAAGGGGAAGGAACAAACGGCTCCCGCAAGCGGGGGCCGTTTTGTTTTGTGGGGGGCTGCGGCAAACCTGCGCGCCTTTACGTGGTATCGTTAACGCGTTGCATTTTGGGGAGGATTTTGATGCGTTTTCGTCTTAGCTGTTTTGCCATTCTGCTTGCCTTCGCGATTCCCGCCACAGCACAAAACCCACAGGACCACGCCAGCGACGTGCAAACGGCGTTTGCGCGCGCGCAGCACCTGAAGCACGGAATTAACGCTTCCGGGTGGTTCGCGCAGTCGCGCGATTATTCGGCCGAACATCTCGAGAGCTACACCGACGATGCGGACATCGCGCTGATCGCGAAGATGGGATTCGATCATGTGCGGGTGAGCATCGATCCCATGCCGCTGGCGGCGGCGTTGTACGGCTTTCCGGGGCCGAACAGCGATTTTCTGCCGCACCTCGATCATGCCGTGGATACGATGCTGGCCGACGGCCTCGCCGTCATCATCGACATTCACCCCAGCGACGACTTCAAGCAGCGCCTGGGCACCGACGATCAGGCCGCGGAGCGGTTCACGTCGATCTGGCGCAAGCTCGCCGCGCACTATGCCGATCGCGATCCCAACAAGGTGTTCTTCGAGATCCTGAATGAGCCGGAGTTGCACGATGCGTACCGCTGGGCGGGGATCCAGGCGCGCGCGGCCGCGGCCATTCGCGAAGCGGCGCCGCACCACACGATTATTGCGGCAGGCGCAGTCTGGTCTGACATTTGGGATCTGCTGGCCATCGAGCCGCTGGCCGACGGCAACGTGATCTACAACTTCCACTTTTACGAACCGCACGAGTTCACCCACCAGGGCGCGACGTGGAGCACGCCGTGGTACAGCTACGAACATGACATTCCATACCCGCCAACGGATAGTTCGATGCCGGATCTGCTCAAAGAAGTTCCGACTGCGGTGGATCGCTACAACATGCAGAAATACTGGCTGGACGGTTGGAATGCGCACCGGATTCAGTTGATGATCGACAATGCGGCGGAGTGGGGCCGCGACAATCATGTGCCGCTCACATGTAACGAATTCGGCGTCTTCCGCGATCACAGCGACCCGGTGTCGCGCGCCAACTGGATTCACGATGTGCGCACGGCGCTCGAGACCGACGGCATCGGCTGGGCGATGTGGGATTATCGCGGCAACTTCGGCGTAGTGACCAGGGAGAAAGGGCAGCCGGCGCAGGTGGATGATTCGGTTGTCAAGGCGCTGGGGCTGCAGGGACATTGAGTAACGCAGCGAGTCAGCGAGCCAGCGAGTCAGCAGGTCAGCGGACGGAGTCGAAAAATCCGCGGTTGCTTTCCGCGGCCTCCACTCACCAAAAGAGAATGGGTGCCCCAGGTCCCTCGCATTTGGGGACCTGGGATCTCACGGCCCCATTTCTTCGCGCTGTCATCTTGACCGAAAGTCCGCCGCACAGCGGACGGAGTCGAAAGATCTGCGGTTGCTTCCCGCTTCGTCCTCACCGCCGTTGCTGTTCTTCACTCTTCTTATCGCTTGTCCGGCTTGTCCAGAAACTGCTCGAGTCGATCGAGCTTGCGATCCCACTCGGGACGCCGCGCGCGCAACCATTCTTCGGCGGCGCGCAGGCCTGAGGCCTCAATGCGGCAACTGCGCACGCGGCCAATTTTCTCGGTCTTGACGAGACCGGCCTGCTGCAACACCTGCAGGTGCTGCACCACGGCGGCGAGCGACATATCGAACGGCTCGGCCAAAAGCGAGACCGACATCGGGCCGGAGCTCAGGCGCTCGAGCATGGCGCGTCGCGTAGGGTCTCCGAGCGCATGGAAGACGCGGTCGATATTTGGATTGCGTTTCATCTGCCGCGTCTTCCTCCTTCCCGTGCCGGATTCGGCCGGCTTGGATGCCGGACTCCTTGGCTCGCGGCCTATTCGCCGAGTTCCTTCGCCAGCTTGCCG
>JBEKWT010000088.1:0-9789 GCA_049512795.1 Occallatibacter sp. | reverse complement strand
CGAAGTGCGCAACGTCGCCACCTACTACTCCATGCTCCGCTTCAAGCCCGCCGGCAAATATAACATTCAGGTCTGCACCAACATCAGTTGCATGCTCCGCGGAGCCTACGAAGTCTACGAGCGTTTCCGCGAAGAGCTCGGCGTCGGCCCGGATGGCGTTACTGCGGATGGCCTCTTTTCTCTCGAAGAAGTTGAGTGCATCGGAGCCTGTTGCTGGGCTCCGGCCATTCAGGTCAACTACGAGTTCCACGACGAGATCAAGCCCGATCTCGTGCCCGGCATTTTAGGCGCGTATGCGCAGCGAGTCGAGGATCGGGCCCAGGCTCTGGATCGAGTCGAGGGCAAGGAAAAGAATGCCTAGACTCGTCTCCCATCCCGATGAGGTCAAGATCGTCTCGCGCCGCTTCGGCATGGGAGCCACGAATATCGACCGCTACATCGAGCTCGGCGGCTACGAGGCCGCGAGGAAATGTCTCGCGCAGGGCTCCGACTGGATCGTCGAAGAGATGAAGGCCAGCGGCCTGCGTGGCCGCGGCGGCGCGGGCTTCTCCACCGGCATGAAGTGGTCCTTCGTTCCCAAGCAATCCGCAAAGCCCAAGTACATCCTGGTCAACGGCGACGAAAGCGAGCCCGGCACCTGCAAGGATCACCTCATCTTTCTGCACGATCCCCACGCTGTCATCGAGGGCACGATCATTGCGGGTCTCGCCGTCGGCGCGAAGATGGGCTTCATTTATCTTCGCGGCGAGTATCGCTATCTGCTCGAGATCATGGAGCGCGCCGTCACCGACGCCTACGATCGCGGCTTTCTGGGCAAGAATATCTTCGGCACCGAAACTGAATTCCAGATCATCACGCAGACCGGCGCGGGCGCATACGAAGTCGGCGAAGAATCGGCGCTGATGGAATCGCTCGAGGGCAAGCGCGGCGTTCCGCGCATCAAGCCGCCATTCCCTGCCGTCGTCGGCCTCTATGGCGGTCCCACGGTCATCAACAATGCCGAGACCATCGCCACCGTGCCCCACGTCATCACTATGGGCGCGGCGGCTTACGCAGCGGTCGGTACACCTCGCAACGGCGGCACGCGCCTCTTCTGCATCAGCGGCCACGTCGAGCGCCCCGGCGTCTACGAGCTGCCCATGGGCTACAACCTCAGGAAGATGATCTACGACGTTGCAGGCGGCATCCGCGGCGGACGCAAATTAAAGGCCGTTGTTCCGGGCGGATCGTCCACGCCGGTTTTACTCCCTGAAGAGATCGACATCGGCATGGACTTCGATCAGGTGGGCAAGGCCGGTTCCATGCTCGGGTCGGGTGGCGTGGTTGTGATCGACGACCAGACCTGCATCGTTGAGTTCGCTCTCCGCACCATCAGCTTCTACGCGCACGAGAGTTGCGGCTGGTGCATTCCCTGCCGCGAGGGCACCGACTGGCTCAAGAAGTCGCTCACCCGATTCCACGCCGGCTTCGGCAGCAAAAGCGACATCGACAACATCCAGCACCTGGCCGAAAACATGCTGGGCCGCACGTTTTGTCCGCTCGGCGATGCCGCCGCGATGCCGACCATCGCTTTCGTCAAAAAGTTTCGCCAGGAATTTGAAGACCACCTGAACGACGTGCCATGCCCGTTTGCAAGGGAAGGCGTGCCGCAGTTGACGGTTGTGTAAGAAAAAGCGGCTTTGAAACGGCAAAGCTTTCAGCGGTGCTTCGCGGGACGGAGCGAACGTGAAAGTAAGGGACCTTATTAAGGGGCTGGAGAAAGATGGTTGGAGGTATGTTTACACCACCGGGAGCCATAGGCATTTCAAGCACCCTATTAAACTCGGAAAGGTGACAGTGCCTGGACACCCCGGAGATGATATTCATCCAAAGACTCTTCAATCAATCTTGAAGCAGGCAGGACTGAAATGAAGCAAAGATTTCTAGTCGTCTACGAACGAGGCAAGCGGAACTTCTCAGGATTTGCGCCCGACGTGCCTGGGTGCATTTCTACAGGAAAATCTTTAACCGAAATGCGTCGCATGATGCGCGAAGCGCTCGAGTCACACCTGCAGTGGATGGCGGATGACGGCGACCCAATTCCTGCCCCGAAAACGAAGACCATCAAGCTCTCGGAAGAAGATCTTTCGTCGAAAAACGCGGGGCACTACCTGATCGTAGAGCTGTTGGATGTTGATATGCCCGTTGCCTCGACGCTACGCCGGAAAATGACCGCGTAGGATTCGTGCCCGGAAAGATTGAGAAAATGCCCGACGTAACCTTCACTGTCGATGGAAAGAAGCTGACCGCGCCCGCGGGAACGCTGCTCATTGACGCGTGCCGCAAGGCAGGCATCGAGATTCCGGCCTTCTGCTACTATCCCGGCCTCTCGCTCCAGGCTGCCTGCCGCATGTGCGTCGTGCGCCAGGAAAAAGTTCCTAAGCTGCAAACCGCCTGCACCACCACCGTCGCCGAGGGCCAGGTCTTCACCACCGAGTCTCCGGAGATCGCGCAGGCGCGCAAGGCCACCATTGAATTGCTCCTCGGCAATCACCCGCTTGACTGCCCTGTTTGCGACGCAGGCGGCGAGTGCGAGCTGCAGGACATGAACTTCAAGTATGGCGCAGGCGAAAGCCAGTTCGTCGAGGTCAAGCACCATCGCGACGAGCAGCAGTGGTCGCCGGCCGTGTTTTACGATCGCCCGCGCTGCATCCTCTGTTATCGCTGCATCCGCATGTGCGGCGAAGGCATGGACGTGTGGGCGCTTGGCATCCACAATCGCGCCATCGACTCCGTCATCGTTCCCAACGTACCCGGAACGGAAAAAGTGGGCCAACAACTCGATTGCGAGCAGTGCGGAATGTGCATCGACGTTTGCCCCGTGGGCGCGCTCACCAGCGGCAGCTATCGCTACAAAACCCGGCCCTGGGAGATGAACCACGTTTCGACGGTTTGCACGCACTGCGCCGACGGCTGCAAAGTCACGCTCGGCGTGCGCCAGGCCAACGATGGCTCGGAGATTGTTCGCGCCGACAATCGCGACAAGAGCGGCATCAACGGAGACTTTCTCTGCGCCAAGGGCCGCTTCGGCTTCGATTTTGTCGAGAGCCCCGATCGCCTCACGCAGCCTCTCGTCCGCAACGCGCAAGGCAAGCTCGAGCCCGCGACTTGGGAGCACGCCATCCGCGTCGCCGCCGCCAAATTGAAAGAAATCCGCGATACGCGCGGCGGCAGTGCAATCGGCGTCATCGGCTCCAACCGGACAACAAATGAAGAGAACTACCTGCTGCAAAAGTTTGCGCGTACCGTTCTTGGCACCAACAACATTGACCACGAGCGGACTACTGATTACGCATCGTACGCGCGCGCTCTCGCAGGACACCCCGGCAAGACTGCCAGCCTGCGCGACATCGCCCAAGCCAGCGCAGTCCTCCTCGTCGGCGGCAATCCGACCGATGAGCATCCGCTCCTCGCCTGGCTGCTTCGCACCAACGTGCGCCTCAATCGCGCCCGCCTTTATATCGCGAATTCACAATCGATCAAGCTCACACACCAGGCCAAATCGACGCGCGCGCTCCGCCCGAACGAGTACACCAAGCTCGCAACCTCTCTCGACGCCGGCCGAACCGATTTCAGCAAGGCCATCCTCGCCGAGGAATCGCTGATCGTCATCTTCGGTGAAGAATTTCGCGGCGCGGCCGTCGAAAACCTCATCGCCTGGGGCCTCAAGCGCAACAACGTCCGCTTCGCCTATCTCGGCGACCACTCAAACTCGCGCGGCGCGGCCGATATGGGCCTCTTCCCTGATCTGCTTCCCGGCTACATTCCGGTCACCGTCCCCGGCGCTTTCGCAGAGTACCCTGGCCTACCCGCCACGCCCGGCGATTCGTTGCCGCAAATGCTCGATGCCGCAGCCGCCGGCGATCTCGGCGCGTTTCTCGTCGTCGGCGCCAATCCCGTTTCGCACGCCAAACTCGACCCCGCAGTCTTCCAACACACCTTTGTCATCGTCGAGGATCTTTTCCTTACCGAGACAGCGGCGCTTGCAGATGTCGTTTTTCCCGCCGCAAGTCTTTACGAAAAATCCGGCACCGTCACCAACACATTCGGAGACATCCAAATCGTTCGCAAAGCTGCCGACCGCGCAGGCGTCAAACCCGATTTCGAAATTCTCGTTCGCCTCGCCGGGGGCATGGGGGTTGACGTCAGCACGCTGGTTCCTTTTGGCAAACGCGGCACTACCGGCGATCTCGGCCAGTCGCGAGGCGCGCAATCCGGCGAGGCCGACCGGCACTCCGTCTGGCTTGAAGCCAATGGCCTCGAGCCAAAGCTCAGCCCCTTCGATCCACTCGCCGTCCTCGACGAAATCGAGCGTCTCGTCCCCGGCTACACTCTCGACCGCGTCAATCTTTTCGCGGGCAACGACGTGCACACCGAGCCGGCCTCGCCCGCACTCGAGTCCGGTTTCGTTCCGGTCTCCGCGCTGGCTGCGCCGGAACTCGTCGTTCCCGCGCACGACACTCTTTTCACTTCAGGCACGCTGGGCCGCTACAGCCGAGCGCTCGGTCAACTCGAACAACATCAGGCGAACGAACTTCGAAAATCGGAACTCGCAAAATCCGCAGCCGACTGAGAAAATTTGCAGCCGCCGCTGACTTGCTAACTTGCTGACTCGCACTTCGAAGAAGGCCAAACGCACGTGACGATCTTCGCATTCTTTCTCTGGAGCCTCGCCAAAGTCGCCGTGGTTACGGTGGTGATGCTGATGGGCATCGCCTATACCGTGCTCCTCGAGCGCAAGCTTGTCGGCCGCATCCAGAATCGCTGGGGCCCCAGCCGCGTCGGTCCCTTCGGCCTGCTGCAGCCGCTGGTCGACGGCGCAAAGTCCTTCCTCAAGGAAGACCTGATCCCAACCGCCGTCTATCGACCGCTCTATTTGCTCGCGCCCATCATCTCTCTAGGCTGCGCGCTCATCGCCATTGCCGTCATTCCCTTTGGCGCGCCCGGCATGGGTCCGCACGGCTTCGATTTTTTCGAGATCTCCAACATCAACGTCGGCCTCCTCGTCATTCTGGGCATCACTTCCATTGGCGTCTACGGCATTGCTCTCGCCGGCTGGTCGTCGAACAACAAATATTCCCTGCTTGGCTCGCTCCGCTCATCGGCGCAGCTCATCAGTTACGAGTTGGCGCTCGGCCTTTCGCTCGTGGGAGTGGTTCTCCACGCCGGATCGCTCAACCTGCGCGTCATCGTCGAGCAGCAGGCCACGCTGGGCGCAGCAACCTGGAATATCGCGGGCGGGGGCCAGATTCTCGCCTTCTTTATTTATCTGATGGCCGCATTCGCCGAAACCAACCGCTCGCCCTTCGATCTGCCCGAAGCTGAGAGCGAGCTGACCGGCGGCTACCACACCGAATACAGCTCCATGAAATTCGCCATGTTCTTCATGGCCGAGTACGGCAACATGATCAACGTGGGCTGCGTGGCCACGCTGCTGTTTCTTGGCGGTTGGAGCAGCCCGCTTGGCGACCTGATGCCGCCATTCCAGAGCAACTTTCTCAACGCATTTCTCCCGCTCTTCTGGTTCGTCCTCAAAGTATTTCTCTTTCTGTGCCTCTACATCTGGGTGCGTGGAACATTGCCTCGCTTCCGCTATGACCAGTTGATGAACTTCGGATGGCGCTATCTGCTTCCGCTCGCCATCCTCAACATTGTGGGAACAAGCCTCTGGCTTGCCTATCGCTGAAATGTGGGTGCCCCCGGTCCATCGTCCGCCGCGGCGGAGGGACCGGGGAAGCAAGCTCCGCGGTGAATGATGCCATCAATTTGACTTCATCGCGCTCATTTACAATCGGGATGAACTTCAACATCGGGCTAGACTTTTTTATCGGGGTAGACTTCATCGAGCGACGATGCACCTGATCCTGTTCTTTCTCTTTGCCGGATTCTGCCTCGCGGGAGCCATCAATCTCCTGTTGCAGACCCATCCCATCAACAGCGCGCTCTCGCTCGTCGTCGTCATGACTTCCCTCGCCGTCCTCTACCTGCTTCTGGGCGCGGAGTTCCTCGCCATCGCCCAGATCATCGTTTACTCCGGCGCTGTCATGGTTCTTTTTACGTTCGTCGTCATGCTGCTCAATGCCGGCCGGGAAGAGCGCACCCTCGGCAGCCGCGCCGCCGCTCGCGTCGGCTTTCCTGCAGTCGCCGTCCTCTTCGCTGTTCTCGCCACTATCGTTCTTCACGTGCAAGGCCTTGGCGCCGCGCATCTCGGCGAGGGGCTCTCGAACGCGCCCGGCCAATCGAACCTCGAGCTTCTCAGCCAGGTGCTCTTTCATGAACTCCTGCTCCCTTTTGAAGTCACCTCGGTTCTGATCCTCATCGCGATCCTTGGCGCGGTCGCGCTCGCACACGTCGAAGGATCCAAGATCCCCGAGTCGGAAAGGGTGGCCGAAAAGTGAGCTTCCTTCAACACGACGTCCCGCTCTCCTGGTATCTGCTCCTCAGCGCCATTCTGTTTTCGCTCGGCGTCGTCGGCTTTCTCATCAAGCGCAACCTCATCACCGTCTTCATGTCCATTGAGCTCATGCTCAACGCCGTCAATCTCTCCTTCGTCACCTTCGCCTACCAATGGCACGAGGTGCGGGGCCAGATCTTTGTCTTTTTCGTCATGATGGTCGCCGCCGCCGAAGCCGCTGTCGGCCTCGCCATCATTATTGCCGTCTTCCGCGCGCGTTCCACGTTGGCCGTCGATCGTATCGACCTGATGAAGCTATGAACGAGTCTGCACATCTCTGGCTGATTCCGCTGTTTCCGTTCCTGGGCTTCCTGCTCAACGGAATCCTCGGCTCCCGGCTGCCCCGGCGGCTCGTCTCGGCCATCGGAGTCCTCGCGCCTCTCGCATCCCTCGTTCTGGTTCTCGGTGACTTTGGGGCCACCGTCATCACTGCGGCGTCAAGCTGTCGCGGCTGCGGCCAGGTCACCGCGCTCGCCCTCCCCGCTGTCGAATCGCTCTCCTATCCCTGGCTCGCCATCGGCGCACTCCGCGTCGATTTCACATTCGTCCTCGATCAGCTTTCCGCGGTCATGCTCCTGGTGATCACCGGAGTCGGCTTCCTCATTCACGTCTACTCCATCGGCTACATGCGCGACGAGCCCGGCTACGCTCGCTATTTCAGCTTCCTCAATCTCTTCCTCTTTTTCATGAGCGTCCTCGTCCTTGCCGGCAACTTCCTCCTCATGTTCGTCGGCTGGGAAGGCGTCGGTCTTGCCTCCTATCTGCTCATCGGTTTTTATTTTGATCGCAAATCCGCCGCCGACGCAGGCAAGAAGGCCTTCATCGTCAACCGCATTGGCGACTTCGGATTTCTGATCGGAATCTTTCTCGTGCTTTCGACCTTCGGCACGCTCGGCTTCGGCGATATCGCCGTTCGGCTCGCGGTCGATCCGGCATGGCACGGGACCGTCCTCACCGTTATATGCCTCTGCCTGCTTGTCGGCGCGGCCGGCAAAAGCGCGCAGCTCCCGCTCTACATCTGGCTGCCCGACGCCATGGAAGGCCCCACGCCAGTCTCCGCGCTCATCCACGCCGCCACCATGGTCACGGCAGGCGTCTACATGATCGCCCGCACGCATCTGCTCTTCGATCGCGCGCCCATCGCGCTCTGGACAGTCGCCATCGTCGGCGCGGCCACGGCTCTATTCGCCGCCACCATCGGCCTCGTCCAGAACGACATCAAGCGCGTGCTCGCCTACTCCACCATCTCGCAGCTCGGCTACATGTTTCTCGCCTGCGGCGTCGCGGCCTACTCAGCGGCTATCTTCCATCTCGTCATGCACGCCTTCTTCAAGGCGCTGCTCTTCCTCGCCGCCGGCTCCGTCATCCACGCCATGGGCGGCGAGCAGGACCTGCGTAAGATGGGCGGCCTGCGCACCAAACTCCCCGTCACATTCTGGACCATGACCGCGGGCGTCTTCGCTATCGCCGGATTCCCGCCGTTCGCCGGCTTTTTCTCGAAGGACGCAATCCTCTACGCCGCATTTCTTGACGGAACCGGCGGAAAGTTTCTCTGGTTTGTCGGCCTCGTTACGGCTCTGCTCACATCGTTCTACATGTTCCGCCTTTGGTACCTAACTTTCTTCGGCGCGCCGCGCAGCGAAACCGGCCACCACCACGCAACGCCATTGTCGATGCTTGTTCCGATGGTCATTCTCGCCGCCCTCTCCGTTTGTGGCGGCTGGATCGGGATCGAACGCTTCAGCGCTTACCTCGCCCCCGTAGCCGCCGCGCATCGGCCCATGCCAGAAGGCAATCCTGGCCTCGAGTTCATTCTGAGCATCGCCGCGGTCCTCGTCGCGCTTGAAGGCTGGCTGATCGCCGACAAATACTACCGCCGCAAGACTGAGCGGCCCGCCGAGATCGCCGCCGAGCTTCCCACCGGCTACAAGCTGCTTCTGAACAAGTACTACGTCGATGAAATTTACGGCGCGGTCTTCGTCAAGCCGCTCTTCGCATTTTCGAAATACGTTCTGGGCGGAGTTGACCTTCTGCTCGCGGGCATCGCCTGGCTTCTCGCCGGCATCGCCAGCATCAGTGGAATGATTCTCCAGCGCTGGCAGTCCGGCAATCTGCGCTCCTACGCCGCGTGGCTGGCCGCTGGAGCCGCAGCCGTGCTTCTATTCCTGTTGCTCACGGGCTCGCCCCACGCGTGGAGCCTTCCCTTCTTTCATTCCGAAACCATCTTCAAAGTTAGTCACATCACCGTGATTCAAAACGGACAGGCGGGGCACTGAGAATGACGAGCATCGACCAATCCATTCTTACCCTCATCCTGCTGGTCCCTCTCGCAGGCGCAATCCTAATCGCGCTCCTTCCCGACCGCGCCAAGCTGCCCAACTGGATCGCGCTCGCGACGACGCTCTTCACTTTGCTCCTCACTCTCCATCTTCCCGCGCACTTTGTCACCGGCCGATCCGGATTTCAGTTTGAACAGAACGTTCCCTGGATCGAGAGCCCGGCCATCTTCTACCACGTCGGCGTCGACGGCCTCAGCCTCTGGCTCGTGGTTCTCGTCGGCCTGCTCGCGCCCGTCGGCGTCATCGCCAGTTGGAACGCCATCCAAACCCGCCGTAAGATTTACTACGCGATCTTTCTCGTCCAGCAGACCGCGATGTTCGGCGTCTTCATCTCGCTCGACCTCATGCTCTATTACGGCTTCTGGGAGCTCTCGCTCGTCCCCATGGCCGTCCTAATCGCCATGTACGGCCGTAAAGAAGGCCCTCGCGCCGCGCTCAAGTTTTTCCTCTTCACCTTCATCCCATCCGCGCCGTTGCTCGTCGCGATTCTCTGGCTCTACGCGAAGACCCACACCTTCAACTTCGCCGACCTTCAGTACCAGACTGCCAGCGGCGTTCTTCCCGCAGGCGCGCTCTACTGGGTCGCGCTCGCATTTCTCTTCGCCTTCGCGGTCAAGGTTCCCATCTTCCCGCTCCATGGCTGGCTGGCCGACACCTACTCGGAAGCCCCGGTCGCGCTCGCCATGGTCGTCGCCGGCAAGCTCGGTCTCTACTCCATGTTTCGCTTCCACGTGGGGCTTTTCCCCGTCCAGTCTCGCGCTATCGCGCCGCTACTCGTCGCGCTTGCCGTCATTGGAATTCTCTACGGCGCTTGCCTCGCTCTCATCCAGAAGGATTTCTGGCGTCTGATGGCCTTCGCCGCACTCAGCCACCTCAGCCTCATCGTCCTCGCCATCTATGGCCTCACTTTCCTTGGCTGGGCCGGGGGCGTCTATCAGATCCTCTCCCACGGCGTTG
>JBEKWT010000087.1:0-10820 GCA_049512795.1 Occallatibacter sp. | reverse complement strand
CGCCGGAGATGGCTATCCGGCTCTCGCAGGTCTTCGGCGGCAGCGCGGAAAGCTGGATTACGCAGCAGGCTCAGTACGACCTTGCGCAGATTCCCGTGGGCCGGATTCGGCTTAAACGGCTGGCCGTTGCATGAGGGCCCTACCGCAAGTCTGATGCGGTCGATCCTTCTTAGACACGCTGTCACAAGCGATGTTATGGCGTAAGGGGATTCTAGGTCCGACACCCATTTAACGCAAAATCAATAGAGTATTTCCATTCGTAAACCCCGTTCATCAATCGCCGTCTGTTGCGGTAGTCGCTCGGCTTTCCCAAGGAAGGTTCGATAACCTGTGTGAGCGGCGGCTGCTGCGTCCAAGACGTCGTCCCGATTTGCGTCGACTGGTCCGTTTGGAAAAATACTTCTCCAACTCTGAGAATCCGGGAATTGAATCTCAAAGACTTTATTGAGAAGGAGACGCCGCTCTTCATAGCCTTCCCGCGTTCTTTTGTTGTTGAGCAGAGCTCGGCGGTTATTGATACTCCAAAAGCAGAGTTCAGGATGAACCTCGAAAACTCTCTGCTGAAGTTTCGGGCTAATTAGTCGATCCACCTCAGCTACCTTCGGATAGATTGCGTACGATTGCTTGCTGATACCCATTCCAAAACGCTTGCGCGATGTTTCACAGGCATCAGCGTAGCTTTGTATGTCAAGCAGGGTCCTGCATGGGGCTGGAAATACGCTGCTGCTACGATGAGGTGCAAGGAGGCGCCGTGTTTCAATGTCACACCAGCGGTGTTGGCCGTCGCTCCACAAGCCAATGGGGATATCTACCGCAATGAACTTCGCGGTCTTATAGATTCTCAACACTTCGTCAAATCGTTGGACTATTCGGAAGATCACTTGTCGCGTGTGAATTTCATAGCGGCAGGTTAGCCAGCCGGAATGGCAACCGTCTACTCCCACAACGTAAGCGCCCATCGGTTCCCCTCAGTGCCCCGGCACCATCCCCCACAGCATCACGATGTGCTCGCCCATCAAGTCAGTGCGATTGATGAGCATCAGCATGAGGATAATGACGACCGGGAGCAGCACGCCGTTCAGCACTTGCGACAGAATGGCCACGTTGATCAGTTGCGCGTCCGGCAGGACGAGAACGGTGACTGCGCCGCCGGCGATAAGAAGCGCGTAGAGCCAGTAGAAGATCGGCGCCTCTTTGAGGGTTTTGTCCACACCCGATTCCAGGCCCAAGCCTTCGCAGACCGTATAAGCCGTGGAGATGGGCAGGATGGAGGCGGCGAACAAGGACGCGTTGAAGAGGCCAAAGGCGAAGAGGATGAAGGCGTAGTCGCCGGCGAGCGGGCGCATGGCCTCAGCCGCGTCGGCGGCCACCTGAATGGCTCCCATGCCATGCACGTAGAGCGTGGCCGCGCAGGCCACGATGATGAACCATGCCACGATGTCGGTGAACAAGCTGCCGACGATCACGTCCAGCCGCGAGGCCGCGTAGTCCTTGATTCGAATTCCCTTTTCCACGATCGACGACTGAAGGTAGAACTGCATCCAGGGCGCGATGGTGGTGCCGACTACGCCGATGGCCATGTACATATAGGCCTTGTCGCTCCACACCGACCTGGCCGGCAGCTTGACGGTGGCCCACAGCGCATCGTGCCAGTCAGGCTGCGAGAGCACGCCGGCGAAGATGTAGCAGATATAGACCAAAGAGGCGACGATAAATATCTTTTCCGTGCTCTTGTAGCTGCCGCGCACCACCATGTACCAGACCAGGGCCGCGCAAAAAGGCACGGAGATGAACTTGGTGACGTGAAACAGGCGCAGCGAGCCGGCGATGCCGATGAATTCGGTGACCACGTTGGTGTAATTGACAACGACGAGGAGCACCATGAGGACGAAGGTGATGCGCAGGCCGAATTCTTCTCGGATAAGATCGCTGAGACCTTTGCCCGTGACCACGCCCATGCGGGCGCACATCTCCTGCACCACGATCAACGCGATGGTGATGGGAATCATCGTCCAGAGCAGGGTGTAGCCGTATTGCGCGCCGGCCTGAGAGTAGGTGAGGATCCCGCCGGAATCGTTATCGACATTGGCGGTAATGAATCCGGGACCGAGAACGGCCAGAAACAAGAGGATCCGGATTCGCCAGCGCTTCCACATGGTGACGCGAGTTCCTAGGGTGGATTCATTGCAGTTTTAGGTTGGCGGAAAAAGATTCCTCACTGACCATAACAGGCAAGACCCGAAGGCGCGAAGCCGGCAAGCGGTGATTTCTCGCAGGATAGTCCCCATGCAAAAAGAGTGGACTCCTGTTCGAAAGAATCCACCCCTCGTTGGCTTAGATATTCTGCGTTTCTTGCAAACCTGGTTTAAGCCATGACCGCGAGCATGGGCGTTTTCTGCCGCATCGCGATCGCGCTCCTGTCGAGCAAGTTCTTCACCACGTCCGCCGCGCTGTAGCTCGAGCGCCCAGGGGCAATGAACTGCGCAATTGTGTTCAGGTCGTCGCCCACCGTGATCAAGGCGGGCTCAACCGAGCCATCCTTGCGCGTCTGCGCGTGCCCGATATTCGCCAGAAGCGTGTTGCAGAGGCATTTGCGCCCCACCGTTTCCTCGATCTTGCCGCCCTTGGCCACGTAGTTCTCAACCGGCTCCGCCGAGCAGCGGTAGCCAATCTGGTCATCGCCCACAACGTACGGCTCGCGCAGGTAGCCCAAATCGCAGGTGCGGAGTCGTTCCCCATAGATCGTGGAGGCTGAAGTGGTGCCGTCGAGCTGCGCAACTTTGAACGGAAATCCCGTCGGCGAGGCCAGCGGATCGGTAAAGACTTCGCCCTCGCCCGCAATCGCCTGCTTGATCAGACGCGTTTTCAGGTCTGCCCGCATGCCTGATTCCAGACTGAACGCAAACGCGGTTCCCACCTGCACTCCCGCCGCGCCCTGGTCCAGCGCCTCGCGCAGCTTGGCTGCGCTGCCATATCCGCCAGCCAGCCAGAAGGGAACACCCAGCGATCTCAACTCCTCAATGTTGACCCGGTCGCGCTCGCCATAGAGCGGCTCACCGGCGGCGTTGAGTTGCAGCTTGCCCCGCGGCGGCGCATTATGCCCGCCAGCCGTTGGGCTTTCGATCACAAGGCCGTCTACGCGGCCGCTTGCGCGACGCAGCATGGTCGTCGCGAGCGTGTTGGAAGAGACGATGGCTAAAAATCGGGGACGGGTGAGCGCAGGGAGCGGCCCCTCAGCATAATCGGCAGGATCGAGCCGCATCTGCGCATCAAGATTCGCGGACTGACCGTGCGCCGCGCCGGTGACTGCCAGGCGATACTCAGCGGCATGGTTGGCCGCAAACGCGTCCAGCACTCCGGGAATGTGGAGCGGGATTCCCGCACCCATCAGCACATAGCCCACGCCCGCCAACATAGCGCCGTAGATTGACGGCAGATGGGGAATCTGCACCTTCTCAAGATAGTTGATGCCGACAGGATTGTTGTGGCCTTCCTTAGCCAGAAAAACTTCAACGAAGTTGCTGACCATGCAGAGCTCGACGAGCTTGCGGCAATCGTGTTTCTGGTGCATGGGAAGCGCCTTGTAAGGCGCACTTGCATCCTTGCCGCCGGGCACGAAGTACTCCTGCCAAATGCGTTTCGCCATCTCCTGAAACGGAAACGCGTCCAGTCCACGGCGCATGTGCCCGCCCTGGTCGCCGTCGGCAAGTCGACGCACAAAGACTGCATCCAGAGCCGTGCCCGACACGACGCCGAGCTGGCCAAGTTTGGAGACGGCCTGGGCCAGTCGCCAATTGGACACACCGACGCCCATGCCACCCTGAATGATCTTAGGAAATTGGATCATTCTTAAATTGTTTCACAGATTCAGTTGTCTACGGAGTTTTTCACGGGAATTGGTAACAAAAGCATCGCATGGGACTGCCAATCTTGGAAGAGAAGGAACCACCAGCAATAGCTGTTTCGACCAGAATCTAGAGCTTTTCGCGCAAAAAGCTGATCACGCGCTCGGCCTGCACCACGCCAACCATGCGGCCCTGCGAGTCAACGACGGGAAGAGCGTGGAGGTTGTATTTGTCGAACATTTCGGCCAGTTCGTTCTGCTTCATGTCAGGCGGGCAAGAGATGACGCGGGGCTCGGCCAGGACGCTCAGGTGCGAATCAGGCTGAGCCATGACCAGGCGAGCCAGCGGGATGGCGCCGCGAAGCATGCGCTTCTCATCGAGCAGAAAGACTTCGGTTACGCTTTCCGGATCGCCGTCGAAGCTGCGCAGCGCCTGTACGGCCTGCGCGACGGTCGAATCCACACCCAGATACACGAACTCCGTGGTCATGCATCCGGCGGCGGAGTCCTCATCGAACTCGAGCAGCTCCTCGACCTCCTGCCGCTCCTCCGGCTCCATCTCCTCGAGGATGGCGTCGGACTGTTCCTCGGACAGCTCGGAGAGCAGATCGGCCGCGGCGCCGGGATCCATCTCCTCCACGATGTCGGCGATGCGCTCCTCGTCGAGCTTTTCGAGCAGCGCCTTTTGCAGCTTGGGCTCGACCTCTTCCAGAGTCTCGGCGGCCACCTCCTGGTTGAGCGAGGTGAAGACGGCCTCGCGCTCGGCAGGCGCCAGATCTTCCAGAATGTCCGCCAGCTCCGAGGGGTGGATGCCGGCGAGGCGCTCGTGTTCGATGCGCAGCTTGACGCGCCGCGCGGGATCGGGCTCAATGACATCGACAAACTGCCAGGGAATAGCGCGCGCGCTGAACTTGCGTGAGATGGATTCCAGCCGAGCGCGCGGCAGGACGCCCTTGAAAACCCTGCGAAACGCTCCCCGCAGCCCGACTTCAACTTCAGCCACGCGCAGATGGTGGACCGCTCCCTGGTCGGTCCACTCCAGGTCCACATCGTTGACGCGGACCACTTTTCTGCCGTTGATGTCGATGATCTGGCGGTCGACGAGGTCCCGCTGCAGGAAGAGATAACTGCCGTCGTCCTTGAGTGGAGCAAGCGCCTCAGCCGAGCGCAATTCGAGCGTGCCGGCCGGGGTTTCCATCACTTCCTGCGAAGGCACAATGGAAAGGCCGGAGCGGGTTTTGAGTGCGATTCCTGCCACTCTGCCGCCGTCCGGCCCCGTGGTAACCACAATATCTTTGAGCTTGCCCCTCAACTGTCCTTGCGCGTCTGTGACCGGCGTGCCGAGAAGCGCCGTCAGGCTGACGCGGATTGAGGTGCGGTGGTTCATGTGCGGCTCCGTGAATTAAGCGTCGACCTATCGACCGCAGTTTACTCCCTGAGATGCCGCACGCGCCGGCGTGAGTCCGCGCCGTGGCCAACGATAGTAATCCCTTGCTCGCTTGACACAATCGCATCCAGACTTGAAACTGCCAGCTAGGTCGTTAGACCGCGGGGTGGCGCAATTTGCACCATCAGTGGAGGCAGAAGGCAGCCTGGTGACTGAAACGAGTAGAGGACCGCGGAGTTTCCGGCTGAACTCCACGATGGAGAGTGTCAGCGAGGTGGAAGCGGCGGCGGATCAGCTGGCCACGGAGGCAGGTCTGGACGAAGATCAGCGCTTCCACATTGGCATGGCTGTCCGCGAGGCGGCCATTAATGCCGTGCTGCACGGAAACGAATACGATCCCGCGCGCCAGATTGCGGTCTCGCTGGAAAATACAGGCAAGGACCTGGTGATCGTGATTGCCGATCAGGGCCACGGATTTAATCCCGATAAAGTGCCCGATCCTCTGGCGGCCGAGAACCTTCTCCGCGGCACGGGCCGCGGCATCTTTCTCATCCGGTCTCTGATGGATGAGGTACACTTTCGACAATTGCATCCAGGAACCGAGTTGACGCTCATCAAGCATCTGGCGCCAACGGCCAAAAACACTTAGCATGGTGGCGAGAGCGGGGACCGTTGAACGACGGTTTTTCGCGCGAAAGGGCCGGGCGTGGAGTTTTCCGCAAGCCGGCAGCGGCAAAGATGCTATAACCGAAGTAACAACAAGGAGGGATTTTCCGTGGCACTTGCGATATCTTCCAGGGAAGTGGATGGCGTCACTGTTTTGGATCTCAGCGGGCGGATCACACTCGGCGAGGGCAGCGTTCAGTTGCGCGACGCCATTCGCGACCTGATCGGCAAAGGGCAGCGAAACATCCTGCTGGATCTGGGGGAAGTGAGCTATATCGACAGCTCGGGCCTTGGTGAATTAGTGAGCGCCTACACGACGGCCAGGAATCAGGGCGCGAAGCTGAAACTGCTCAGGCTGACCAAGAAGGTCCACGACCTGCTGCAGCTGACCAAGTTGTATACCGTCTTCGACATCTACGATGACGAGGCGAGCGCCATCGGTTCCTACAAATAGCCCCAGTCGGGCGGAGCTCTTAGACAAATAGGCCATTCCGCACAGGCGGAATGGCCTATTTGCGTGTTCCCGTGTCTGGGCTGCCCCGAGCCCCGCAAGACTCAACAGGACACGGTTACTCTGGTTCCGCTCTAAAAACTCACGTTGGGCACGGCTTGCGATGCCGGGCTGGCAGTGAAGTAGGCATTGTTCTGGTGGAATCCGGCAATTCCCGCCCAGATGCTGTTGGGGAATTGCAAAATAAATGTGTTGTAGTCCTGGATTGCGTCGTTGTAGCGCTTCCGCGCGACGCTGATCCGGTTCTCGGTGCCCGAAAGCTCATCCTGCAAGCGCATGAATTGATCGCTGGAGCGCAATGTCGGATAGTTTTCTGTCAGGACGAGAACTTTGGCGAGAGAGCCGTCGAGCTGATTGTTCGCGGCGATCTTGTCTGCCGGGGTTTGGGCATTCATCAGTCCTTCCCGGGCCTGCGCGATGTCCGCGAAGACGCTGCTTTCTTCCTTGGTGAACCCTTTTACGGTCGACACCAGGTTGGGAATCAGATCGGCGCGCCGCTCCAATTGCACATCGACCTCAGACCATGCAGCTTTCACTACCTGATCCTTGGCCACCATTTGATTTTTGGCGCTCACAAAGCTGCCAAAGATCATCAGGACCACGAGAAGCAGGACGCCCAAAACGGCCAACGTAATTCCAAGTCCACGACTCATACAGTTTGATTCTCCTTTGCAAAACAGCGATCAGCTTTCAGATTCTGCCCCTTCGCTTCCTGTTGGTCAGAATAACCTGAAGGCTGAGAGCTGAAAGCTAAAAGCTGAAGTGTTACCAACTTCCTCCGGCGCCGCCGCCGCCAAATCCGCCGCCGCCTCCGCCAAATCCACCAAAACCTCCGCCGCCCCCACCGCCGCCGAAGCCACCTCCGCCAAATCCGCCGCCGCCCATCCCGGAGCCTCCGCGCCAATTGCCGCGGCCCCAGCCGCCAAAGAACAGGCTGGCGCCGAAGAGCAAGCGGAGAAGCGAGCCTCCGCCGAAAAAGAGGAGCACAAGGATGAGAAGGATGAGCTTGCCGGCACCGCCGCTGTCTTGCTGAACCGGCTGGGGCGCGTCCGCGGGCTGTTCCTGGTTCAACGTGATTTTCGCGTCGTCGGCGATTACTTTTGCAATCTCGCCCACCGCGAGCGTTACCGCGCCGTCATAATCCGAGGCCTTCAGGTCGGGAACCATGTCGCGGCCGATGTCGCCGGTTTTGCCATCCGGCAGGATCCCTTCCAGCCCGTAGCCGACCTCGATGCGGTATTTGTGGTCGGCAACGGCCAAGAGCACCATGGCGTATTTGTTGTCGCCCTTGTTGCCCATCTTCCAGTGATCTTCAAGCTGGTTTGCGTAGTCAGCCGCGTCGTCGCCGTTGAGGTCGTGCACCGTGACGATGGCGATTTGCGAGTTGGCCTGCGAGTGGTCGAGCTGCGCACAGATCGAGTCGAGCCGCGCGATCGCGTCAGGCGACAGCACGTGCGCAAAATCGCTCACGTAGTCGGTGGGTTGGGGCAGGCTTGCGACGGACTCGGCGCGCGAAGGGATGGGGAGGAATGCGAAAAGAACCGCCAGCAATGACGGAATCACGGTGAAACGCGCGCAGCGACAGCCTCTCATTCCTTCTCTATTGTACGTTGGATGGGTGCGAAGGGTTCCCGGATCTGCGTCACGGCCGCACCTTATTGCGACAGGAGATGAGGAGCTGTGATTTCAATGAATTCGCGAGAGCTAATGACCTTGGTGCTCCGCCAGAATCGTGGAAAATGTCTCAGATTACCCGTGATCAGGTAGTCCGCACGAGCAGCTTCTGCGCATTCAAGGAATAAATTATCGTCGGGATCGTATGTTACTTCGAGATTGCGATGGGGCGAAACGAGGAAGCCGCGATTGCGGATCATTTGGAGAATCTGCGCGCGAGTTCCTTTCCGAATGTGCAGCATGCCGCGTGCCAGAACCTCCGAATACTCGTCAAGGATTGGGTCCGAAACATAAAGCCGCGCCGGTTTTGTAACCGCTAAGATCAGCGCCACGCGTTCCAGTCCCTGCGGCTTAAGCGCGGCGGAAACCACGACATTTGTGTCGACGACGAGTCGAAGATTGAGCATCAACGCCGCTTCTTGCGTGCGCGCGTGGATTTGATCAACTGGTCGATTTGGCGCGAAGTGAGTCTATCGGTTCCGTTTCGCCGCGACTCTTCTCCAACTATCTTCAGGATTTCCGGCTCCGGAGCAGCGAGTTTCACGTAGTCACGAATGCTGAGCAGCACGGCTCGCGGCACACCCCGCTTTTCGATGACCAGGGATTTCCCCTCGCTGTCGGCTCGATCGAGAATCTTGCCAAAATTGGCTCGTGCTCTCAAAGCGGAAACGACAGTTGCGTTACCGATTGCTCCGGAAGTCCCCATGACCACTCTCCAGTCTGATGAATTGAACTGTACAGTTTCGCCGGATGGGAGTCAACCGATACACTGGGATAGAAATGAGCCAGAATCCGCTTCCCACGCCGCCAGTTGTGCGAAAAATTCACACCGAAACGCGAATGCACGGAGTGCTCCTCGCCGACGACTATGCGTGGCTGCGCGACAAGGAGAATCCGGATGTGACGGCGTACCTGGAGGCCGAAAATGCGTATGCCGACGCGGTGATGGCGCCTCTAGCCGGCCTGCGCGAAGAGCTTTACCAGGAAATGCTAAGCCATGTGAAGCAGACCGACGTCTCGGTTCCCTATCGCGATGGCGCATGGTGGTATTACACGCGCACCGAAGAGGGGTTGCAGTACGGCATTCACTGCCGCAAGCGGGGCGGGCCGGCGGGAGCAAATGCCGACGCAGCAGAAGAGGTGCTGCTCGACGGAAATCTGCTCGCGAAGGGGCAGGCGTTTTTTGCGATTGGCGACACCGACATTACGGACGACGGCCGCTGGCTGGCTTATACGACCGATACCAAGGGCTTTCGCCAGTACACGCTGCGCATTAAAGACCTTGAGACCGGCGAGACTCTGGCGGGCGAGGTTGAGCGCGTAGGGTCCGTGGTTTGGGCGGCAGACAATCGCACGCTCTTTTACACCGTTGAGGACGAGCAGCAAAAGCGGCAGTTTCAATTGTGGCGGCATGTGCTGGGAACGCCACATGCCGACGACGCGCTGGTCTACCAGGACGACGACGAGCGCTTCAATATAGCTGCGGGGCGGACGCGCGATGGAAGGTTCATTGTGGTTGAGTCGGGCAGCCACACGACGAGCGAGGCGCGGGTGCTGCGTGCGGACGATCCGTCCGGGATTTTTGCTGTCATCGCGCCGCGCGAAGATGAGCACGAGTACTCGGTCGACCATCGCAATGGGCTGTGGTTTATCCGGACAAACGATCGTGGGCGGAACTTCCGGCTGGTGACAGCGCCCGTGGCCACGCCGGGCCGCGACCACTGGACCGAACGGATTGCCCACCGGGACGCGGTGATGATCGAGGACGTCGATCTTTTCGCGGGCTTCTTCGTCGCGTGCGAGCGCGAGGATGGGCTGCCGCGATTGAGGCTGTGGAAGTTTGCCGGCGACGGCGCGGAGGCGACGCAAACGAGCGAGATTGCCTTCCCCGAGCCGGCCTACAGCGCGCACCCGCACATCAATCGCATCTTTGAAACGACGACGTTTCGCTACGGGTATCAATCGCTGGTCACGCCAAGCTCTGTATACGAGTACGACGTGGCGACGGGCGCGTCGACGGTGCTCAAGCAACTCGAAGTTCCGGGCGGATTCGATCGCACGCTCTACGCAAGCGAGAGGATTCACGCAAAGGCGCCGGACGGAGTCGAAGTTCCGGTCTCGATTGTGTACCGCAAGGACAAGTTCGCCAAATTCGATAAGTTCGCCGGGCGCCAGACGGGAACGAATCCGCTCTACGTGTACGGCTACGGGTCGTATGGCTACTCGCTGCCGCTGGGCTTCAGTTCCAACCGGCTGAGCTTGCTCGATCGCGGAGTGGTGATGGCATATGCGCACATTCGCGGCGGCGGCGACCTGGGCGAGCCATGGCACGACGCAGGAAAAATGCTGGTGAAGCGCAACACGTTCACCGACTTCATCGCCTGCGTGGAGTACTTGACTGCGCAGGGCTATGGCGATCCGAGGCGCGTAGCGGCTGAAGGCGGGTCGGCGGGAGGGTTGCTGATGGGCGCGATCGCCAACATGCGGCCGGATCTTTTCCGCGCGATCGTGTCGCACGTTCCATTTGTGGACGTGATGAATACGATGCTTGACGCTTCCCTGCCCCTGACGGTCCCTGAATACGAGGAGTGGGGCGATCCGAATCAGGAGGAGTACTTCCGCATCATGCTGAGCTATTCGCCGTACGACAATCTGCGCGCGGCGAACTATCCCGCGATGCTCGTGAAGACCAGCCTGCACGACAGCCAGGTGATGTATTGGGAACCGGCGAAATACGT
>JBEKWT010000086.1:0-16686 GCA_049512795.1 Occallatibacter sp. | reverse complement strand
CTTCAGTGGCGGCTTCAGGCTCTTCACAAACAATCGCACCGCGTCGTGGCACTGCGGCTTGGTTCCCATCCGGTATCCGCCCGCAATCTCGCGGATCTCGATCCCCCGTCCGTCGGCCGCATACTCCCGAACCAACTCGTCCAGAACCTGCTTGATCGCCGTGCGTGCCTCGCGCTCGCGCAACTTCGCCGCCCGCTTCGCCTCCGCTTCGGCCCCGGCCTCATCGCCCGCAGAAGCTTCTTCCGTCGCCTCGCCGCCCACCGCCGCGGCCCCGTCAGCTTCGACACCGCTCTTGGGCGTTGCCTCCTCCGCCGGCTCCGCGCCGCCCTCAACTGCCGCCGCGCCTTCAACAACCGCAACCGGCTCCAGCCCCAAATACGGAAACGCCTCGTTCAGTTGCGGCAAACCCGCGCTCTCCGCCGCAACCTCGGCCGCACCCGCCGCTTCCTGCTGCGCCTTCCACTCCAGCGCCTCATCGGCAAACAGCGCGGACAGTTGCGCCAGTGTCACTGGCTCTTCGGCGGCATAAATCACTGCTTCCAGCTTGGCTTTCAGGCTCATTCCTCTCAATGCACCATTCTGTATGTTACCGGATGCGCCTCTTTCTTCGCCCGTTCGCCAAGTGCCCCACCCTCGCCGGGTTCTTGTGTTTCCGGCTAGGGTGGGTTAACCCAGCGCCGCGCGCGCACAAAAAAGGGCGTCCGCCGTGGCGGACGCCCCCAATCATTGCACTCCTTGAACTAAAGCGACATCTGCCGGAACAGCCAGAACAGCGATCCCGAAAGCAATGCCGCGACCGGCAGCGTGAACACCCACGCCGCCGCGATATTGCGAATCGTCGAGAACTGCAAGCCGCTATGGTTCGCTGCCATCGTTCCCGCCACGCCAGAGTTCAGCACATGCGTTGTCGATACCGGAAGTCCGAAGTTGTCCGCGGCCATAATCGTTCCCATCGCCACCAGCTCCGCGCACGCGCCCTGCGCATACGTCAGGTGCTCCTTGCCGATCTTCTCGCCCACCGTTACCACAATGCGCTTCCACCCCACCATCGTCCCCAGCCCCAGCGCCAGCGCCACCGCAACCTTCACCCATCCAGGAATGAACTTCGTCGCCTTGTTCACTTGGGCTTCGTAAGTCGTCAGCGCTTTGCTCTCATCCGCGGTGAACTGCGGGTTCTTGCTCTTCAGCATTAGCCGGATCGCCTCGCTGGCCACGTACATGTCGTTGCGCACGTTGGTCTGCTGGCTCGCCGGAACCGCCTTGTACTCCTTGTAGAGCGCCACTTCGTTGCTTAAATCGTTCACCAGCTCGCGCAGCGCGAGCATCGTGTCCGGCTGCAACTCCTTGGTGGCGATGTATTGGGTCACTGTAGCTCTTGCGTCGGCGCCCATCACGGCACTTTGATCCGCATGCTTGTTGATCACATCGTCGGCTGCCTGCGAAGACGCAACAAACGTCTGCACGTCCTTCGCCGTCACCGCGTGGTTCAGCGCATACGCCGTCGGCACCGTGCCAATCAGGATCAGCATGATCAGCCCCATGCCCTTCTGCCCGTCGTTCGATCCGTGCGCAAAGCTCACACCTGAGCAGGTGAAGATCAGCAGCGCGCGAATCGGCCATGGCGGAGGAGTCGTGCCCTTGGGCGAGGTAAACAGCACATCGGCGTTGTCAATCACGATCCTGGCGAATACGGCTATCAGGTACCAGCCGGCGATGCCCACCAACACCATCGTGGCAATCAGCCCCATCGGCGGATTCCAGGTTGCGAAAGACTTGATCGGCTGCCATACCGCCATTCCCGGAGTCCCGAAGAGACCGAAAACCATGGGAGCAATCCACAAAAATAAATAGGCCCCGGGGATTCCCGTAATTGCGACCGCGGGAATCAACCAGAGAGGCTTTTTGTGGTTCGCATCGTAGAGGTGGGAAAAACTCTTCGCCCATTTGGTCAGAATAAAAAACTTTGAAACCAGCAGCAGCAGACCGGCGGCGCAGAAGCCGACGATCGGCGAGATCAGCAGCACCTGAAACACCTTGGTGGCCTGTCCCCAGTCCACGCCCGAAGTCCCGGAGTGCACGCTCATCAATTGGTTGGCCACGCCAACACCGATGATCGACCCCACCATCGTGTGCGAGCTCGAAGCCGGCAGCCCGAACCACCACGTGCTCAGGTTCCAGATAATCGCCGCGATCAGCAGTGCGAACACCATCGCGAATCCCGCGCCGTAGCTCACCTGCAAGATCAGCTCTACCGGCAGGAGCGTAATCACGCTGAACGCCACCGCGCCGCTTGAAACCAGCACGCCGGCTAGGTTGCACAGTCCCGACCACACCACGGCGATATTCGGATCGAGCGAGTGCGTGTAGATCACAGTCGCTACGGCATTCGCCGTGTCGTGGAACCCGTTCACGAACTCGAATCCCAGCGCGATCAGCAGCGCCACGCCCAGCAGCACATAAGGCCACACACTGGCCACCACCACGTTGCTCAGGTCCTGCTGCACGTGGATGCCGATGTACCCCAGCCCGCCCAGCAGCGCGATCCCGACTACTGCGCCGCTCACCCAGGCGGAACTTTTCTTCATTTTGTGGTCAAGAAGCGACCCGCCATGAGGCAGGCCTTCCACGGTCGTTGCCAGATCGGCCATCGTCGAACTCCGGATTGGATTTTGTTGTTGGTCCGGAGTTGGTGGGGGTAGGAAGCTCCGAACCTCCTCAGGGATAAACCACCTGTATGAAAGGAACATGAATGCCCTGTAAATTCGGGATCGAGCAGGCTCTCCGCGGCGTGCGGATCGACCGCGCCCTTCAATCACATAATTGGGAGAACCGATTTTCGGGGATCCTGCGCAGGCTCAGGTGCTCCGGTGCGGTACGCCCCCAGCCCGCTCGCCATCTTCTCCAACTCCTCGGCGTGCGCAGACAGCCCGCACGGGTGGCCCTCCGTCTCCAGCAGGTGCCCGTTTTCCCGGATCATTGCAAACAGGGGACTCGCTAATGCTTCACTGAGGCTCGATCTCCTCACATTGTGTGTCGCCAGCGCGGAAACCGGGCAAGCCGTGACGTCGCCGCTCGGATTCACGTGCACGAATCCGCGCCCCGCGGATACGCAACCCCCGAGCGTTTCCTCATCCCCCGGGGAATGGATGATGTAAGCGCCTCCCGTCAATCGGTCCCTGTACTCGACGACTACCTGCCGGAAACGCGCCCGTTCTTCCTCCGTCAGCACCGCCCCGTTTTCGCACCCTCCCGTCGGAATCTGCTCGATGAACATGGCCAGTGGTCCGCTGTGGGCAATCAGTGCGTCGATATTCTTGGGCTGCGACCAGTACTCGACATTGGCCGATCCGATCGTCACCGCGATGCCGGTCAAAATGCCCGCGTCGCGAAGCTGGTCGAGCGAGTTCATCGCCTTCTCAAAAACTCCGCTGCCCCTGCGCAAATCGGTCAGGTCGCGATCACCCTCCAGGCTAACAACAACAACCGTATTGGTGCACCGCTTCAGGATTTCGTAATCGCTGGACCGCAAAGCGGTTCCATTCGTGAACACGAGAAACAGCCGGTCGGGATAGTCGCTGAATAGATTTGCGATGCCCGGCAAGAGGAACGGTTCGCCCCCGGCGATCATGAACGCCATCACGCCCAGCCGAACCGCTTCGTCCACCACGCCGCGCCATTCGCTGAGATTGAGCCCCGGCTGCACCGGTGCGTTCGTCACCGTTCCCACCGCGCCCGCATAGCAGCCGGCGCAACGCAGATTGCACTTCGATGTCACGCTGAGAACGAGAAACGGAGGAACACGCACCCCGCGAGCCAACGAGCGCGCTCGAACCCGGCTCGACTGCGCAACCGTCCGGGCGAGGCGCATGAATCCCGGCAGGTAGCGCCGATGCCGCATCACCCACGGAACCAGAACCCGCGTTAGCTGCGGGTCAATCCCCTTGATCCGGCAGGTGAGATCGAAAAGCCGATCAGACAGGAAGTCGGCTCGCTTGAAGTCGGCGCTCCGACCAGCCAGCTCGTTTTGCTTGGGCATTTCCTAAAGCATACGCGTTTCGCGTTGCGGGGGTTCCCTCCGCGCGCGCCCGATTCAAGCGCCCCCTTTGCTACTCCGGAATGGCCACCGTTCCTTTTACTGCCAGCGTCCCCGTCACGACCGGCGCTCCCGTATCCGGTTGACCACCGCCCACGCTCACGGTGTACGCCCCCTCAGCCTCAATCATCGCGCCCAGATCCGTCACCATGCTCAGATCGCGCGGCTTCAGCTCGAAGTGCACCTTCGTCGATGCCCCTGGCTCCAGATGCACCCGCTGGAACCCTCGCAAAGCAAGCCGTGGCGCGCCCGCCAAACTTGGAAACTTCAAATAAAGCTCCGCCACTTCATCGCCCGCAACCGCTCCGGTATTTGTCACCGTCGCTTCCACCACTGCCGGGCTTCCCGCATCGACGGCGCCCGCCGGAACCGTCAGTCCGCTATACGCGAACTTCGTGTAGCTCAGCCCATAACCGAACGGATAGAGCGGCGTCCCCGTGAAGTACCTGTAGGTCCGCGCCTTCATCGAGTAATCTTCGAAATTCGGCAGTTGATCAATGCCCCTGTAAAACGTCACCGGCAGCCGCCCCGCCGGATTGTTCGCGCCCGACAGTGTCTCCGCCACCGCGTTCCCGCCCTCTTCGCCGGGGTACCACGCGTCCAAAATCGCATTCGCATGTTCATTCGCCCAGTTCACCGCCAGCGCGCTTCCATTCGTCAGCACCACCACCAGCGGCTTGCCTGCCGACGCCACGCTTTTCAGCAAATCCTCTTCCGGTTGCGGCAAATCCAGGCTCGTCCGGTCGCCTCCTTGAAACCCCGGCTCGCTCACATTCATCTCTTCGCCTTCAAGTTGGCTCGTAATGCCCACCACGGCCACCACCACGTCCGCGTCCTTCGCCGCCGTCGCCACCGCCGGATCAAGGCTCTGGTCGATCTTGCCCCACATCAGCCTCAGGTGCAGCGGCGATTTGCCCGTCCTCTGGTACTCCACCCGCAGCGGGTAAGGCCTTCCCGCTTCCAGATGCACCTTTCCTGTCATCGTCTCCACGCCGTGCGGATAGTTCGCCATCACCACTGGTCTGCCATCCAGAAACACGCGGAAGAATCCGTCCGTCTCAACGCCCAGGTTGTAGTCGCCCGTCTCCTTCGCCGTCAGCGTCGTCTCCCACTTCACCGTCAGCGGATCAACGTGACTTGCCACCTCGGGCACTGGTTGCGCCTCAATGTCGATTCCCGGCTCAATGCGTGTCGCCAGCCCTTGCGTCGCATAAGACTGCGCACTCGCAAAGCTCACGATGTTTTCATTCAAATACGTCGCCTTCACTCCCGGCTTTCCATCCACGCTCAAAAACTCATCCGGCACGGGCGAGGTGGCTTCTTTGCTCAGGAACCCCGTCCCCATCGAGTAGATGATCGTGTCGCCCACAAACTCCTTCTTCAGTCCCTCCAGAATCGAAACCGTGTGCGTCGGAATCCCGTTGTAATTCCCCAGCAGCACGAGCGTCTGCTCCGCCAGAGGTCCCACCACCAGAATCTTCTCGCCCGTCGTCTTCAGCGGCAGCACGCCGTCGTTCTTCAGCAACACCATCGACTCGTTCGCCAGTTTCAGCGCCAGCTTACGGTGCGCCGCACTGTCCAGCTCGCTCGCGTCGATCTTTGTGTACGGCGCCATCTCCGGCGGATCGAACAATCCCAGCTTCATCCGCGCCGTAAACAGCCTCGTCACCGCTGTATCAATCTCGCTCTCCTTCAAATAGCCCGCTTTCACCGCGTCGATGTACGGCTTGTAATCGTGGTCGTCGGTCACCTTCGCCCTGAAGTCGATGCACTCGTTGTCCATCCCGCGTTGCAAACTGATCGCCGAGGCCTGCGCCTGTGTCGGCTCGAATCGGTGGCCTTCAAAAATGTCGCGAACGGCTCCGCAGTCTGACACAACGTACCCCTCGAATCCCCACTTCCCGCGCAGTTGGTCCTGCAACAAAAATTCGTTAGCGCATGCCGGCTGTCCTTTGATGCCGTTGTACGCGCACATCACGCTGTCCGCCTTGCCCTCCGTCACCGCTGCGCGAAACGCCGGCAGGTACGTGTCCAGCTCGTCGTGCTTGCTCACGTCCACATCGGCAAAGTGCCGGGTCGGCTCCGGACCCGAGTGCACAGCAAAATGCTTGGGCGTCGAGATCACCCGGTAATAGTGCGGATCGTCGCCCTGCATTCCCGTCACAAACGCCACGGCCATGCGCGCCGTCAGAAACGGATCCTCTCCGTACGTCTCCTGCCCGCGTCCCCACCGCGGATCGCGAAAGATATTCACGTTCGGCGCCCAGAAATCCAGCCCATGAAAGATCAGGCTGTTTCCGTCGTTTGCTGCCGCCGATTTCTCATAGACCACGCGCGCTTCGGTGCTGATGTCGATCGCCATCTCATGAATTTTGGCCGTGTCGAAGGTCGATGCCAGACCGATCGGCTCGGGAAACTCCGTCGTTCCCTCTACCGCCACGCCATGCAGCGCCTCACTCCACCAGTCGTACCCCTTCACCCCCAGCCGCGGAATCGGGCGCGCCTGGTTCACCAGTTGGCTCGCTTTCTCTTCGAGCGTCATCCGCTTCACCAGGTCGGCCGCGCGTTGCTCGGCCGGCAAATTCGGATTCAGGTACGCCGGCTTCTCAGCTTCCTGCGCCCACACCGTCCCAATCGCTGCAACTCCCAGCAACGCTCCCGCCACCACCCGCATTCCATGCATCGAAATCATTTTTCAGTAGACCTTTCTCGCTAAACCTTTCCCTTCACGCCGAACATTCTCGCCCCAGCGGCCAACTCTAATCAGCGCAGGAACCGCTGTCAACACGCCTTCGTGCCGGGAAAAACGTTTTACAACAGCATTTTCTCGCTCAGCCGCGCTTTAGCTTCAGCGCATAGCGCGCATGTTTCCGCTCGCCCGTGCGGATCAGCGCGCCAATTGCCCCAGAGCGAAAGCAGACTTCCTATCGCTCATCGAACCCCGGTTTCGTGATCGATACAATCCGCCCCCATCGCTCACTCGCCTGCCGGCCCTTGACCCCTGACCCCTGACACCTGACCCCTGCTGTTGTAACCTTTCTGCCGTCACCCCCGTATTCCCGTTCAGAAAGGGAAGTCAGATGCCGGCGCGATCGGAAATCGAACGATCGGACAACGTACCCGAGCAATCGGACAGCGTTCTTGACCGTTTCCGGCGTGGCGATCTCGATGCTTTCGAATCTCTCTTCCGCGAGCATCAACGTTCCGTTTACGGCTGGATCCTCCGCATCGTCCGCGATCCCGCCGCCGCTGAAGACCTCACGGTCGAGACCTTTTGGCGCATCCATCGCGCTCACGAACGCTTTGAATCCGCGCGTCTCTTTGAGCCCTGGGCGCGGCGCATCGCTACCCGCGCCGCACTCGACTGGCTCCGCGCGCGCCGCCCCGCATCGGAGCTAACCGATCAGGACGTCGCCGATCTGCCCTCGAAGTCAGCCGCCGATCCAGGCATCGCCGCCGAGATCCGCTTGAAAACTTCGCAGGCCTTCGCCCGTTTACCGCCCGGCCTGCGCATCGCGGCTGTTCTTTCCCTCATTGAGGAACAGCCGCAACGAGAAGTCGCCGCCGCCCTCGGCATCTCCGTCGGCGCCGTCAAACTGCGCGTCTTTCGCGCCATTCGATTGTTGAGAAAGGACCTGCTCGAGCAGGGAATTACGCCATGAAAAAACACGACGACGATCGCATCAAGCAGCTCTTGCAGCAATCGCTGCCGCCCATTGATCCCGCAGCCGAGCCGTCCCGCGA
Organism: Occallatibacter sp.; assembly: GCA_049512795.1. GTDB lineage: Bacteria > Acidobacteriota > Terriglobia > Terriglobales > Acidobacteriaceae > Telmatobacter. The sequence continues at coordinate 8,849 of JBEKWT010000086.1, read as the reverse complement.
CCTCTGGCCCGCGGTCCTTCGCCGCCTCGACGCCGAGCCTGTTCGCTCCGCCACGGCTCCCGGCCTGCTTCGCCAGAACTGGTTTGACTGGGCGCTCCTCGCCGGCCTCGTCGTCTTCGCCTTCTCGTTCCCGGCCACGATCCCGGTCTTTCTCTACTACCTATGAAAACCAGTTCACAGTTCGCAACTTGCAACTCAAAACCGCGCACCGGCGCCAAAGGACCTGAAAGAAGAACTAAGAAGCAACAACAGCAAACACGAAGCTGAAAGCTGAGAGCTGAAGGCTGATAGCTCGCAGCGACTGAAAGGAGACCACCCATGAACCCGCATCCTTACCTTCGCGCTTACCTCGCCGGAGTCTTCGTCACCACGCTCATCCTGCCGGTCATGCTTACGGCGTTCATCGTCATTCGCATCGTCCTTCAGGTGCCGGTGCCCATCGAGCGCGGCCTCATCTTTCCCATGGCACTCGTGCCCGCGGGCTGGGGCCTGTGGAACATGCTCTGGCTCGCCTCGCACGAGCGCACGCATCTCGCCGTCGGCGTGCACGGCGCCGTCCTGCCTTTTCTGTTGCTGCCCACGGGAACCGTCGTCGCCCGCTGCTTCGGCGTCCTCACTCTGGGACCCACCAGTGCCACCTGGTTCAATGCCTTTTCGTTCCCCTACGCCTTCATCGCCGTTGGCTTCGCGGCCGGCGTCGCCGCCTACTACCTCGTCTGGAAGTACATCGTCGGCTTCCTCAACCGCACTCTCGGCATTGCCTGATCAAAGGAGGAGCGCCATGTTCGTGATCGTTCGCACCATCACCTATGCCTCTTTGTTCGTCGGCCTGCTGCTGGTCTATCTCCCCGCGCGCATCCTCGCCTGGTCGGGCATCGTGCGCCCCGCCGCCATGGGATGGCCGCAAATCGCAGGCCTCGTCATCGGCACTGCGGGCGCCGTCGTCGCTCTCTCCTGTGTCTGCGCCTTCGCCTGGATCGGCAAAGGCACCCCCGCGCCCTTCGATCCGCCCCGCCGCCTCGTCGTCCGCGGACCTTATCATTTCGTCCGCAACCCCATGTATTCCGGTGCCGCTCTGGCTGTCGCCGGCGCCGCCCTCTTCTATCAGTCCATCCAGCTGCTCGCCTTCGTGGCCGGGTTCCTCCTGGTCACGCACCTCTTCGTCGTGCTCTATGAGGAGCCAACCCTCCGCCGCCTCTTTGGACCCGACTACCAGGACTACTGCCGGCGCGTTCACCGCTGGTTTCCCTCAGCGTAAGCTTGTCGCCGCGGCGCAGATGCGACTGGGAGAACCCATTTTGTCGACTGTGAATGAAACACGGCGATGGCATCGAGTGACACGCGTTCACGCCTGACCAGGCCGTGTCCTTGGCCGCTCCGAAAATTGGCTTGATATTTCTTTAGCGAGAGACTCGAAACGCCAGACTGAAGAGCCAGGTCACTCCGACGCTGATCGGATATGCCAAGCAAAGGATGACGGTAAACCTTCTAACACACTCGGGGTGCGAAGCATGGCAGGTAGCGTCGAAGGGCGCAAAGGGCGGCAGCCCTGCAATGAAAAACATGATGAGGATGGCCACGAGTGGCCCCAGTACGAACACAAACCACTTACGCATACGGGCACCATAATATAGGGTCTGGCGCCCCAGGCCTGCCGGGCTGACAATCTGAAGCCTAAAAGCTGGACGCCGCCTCTTCTTCATGCGGCGCGCGCACAATCTGCATCAGCATTCCGCCATCCAGCCAATGCAGCTCGCACCGCTCGCAGGTCGACATCACAGCGTGGCCGCCGCCGAAATAAAAGTGCGTGTCCATACCGTTGTGGCATTTAGGGCACGCCACATTTCGCTTCAAATCGGCCGCATCCGGCTGCATTGCGATCATGGTTTCCGGGTGCTTCGCGCGCATGGCTTCGATCAGCGCCTCAAGCTCGCCCATGTCCACCAGCAGCCCGTGGCACTGTTTGCATGCGTGCAGGCGCAAGCCAACCAGCATCACGCTCCATAGCGACACTGAACTCGCACCGGAACAATTCGGGCAGGTCAGCTCCGCCGCCTCTTCCACGAACTGCATTCCCGTCTCGTCGCCTTGCGCCATCACTACGCTGTGGCAGTAGTCGCAACGCAGGCTGCCGTTGTCATCCGCCATCCGCAGTGGCGCTCCGCACGAAGGACAGTTCATTGCTCCCCACCGCACCCAGGGCAGAACTTCGCCCGCTCCGGCATTGCCCTGCCGCAATCGATGCAGAACTTCGTTTCCGCCGCCGGCGTCGCAACAGCTGTGCCCGCTGCCGGCGCTGCAGCAGCCGCGCCACCAACTAATCCCGCTCCCGTCGCCGCGCGTCCGTACATCGCCTGCGCCATCGCTGCGCCCGCGCCCAGTCCCACGCCCATGCCGGCTGTGCCGCCTGCATTCTGCGCCGCCTCTTCCAGCGATTCCGCCGTCTCAAACTGCGTCAGCCGTCCCAGGTCGCCCGCCATGTTCACGCCAATCCGCTGGTCCATCACCTTCTGCAGATCGTCGGGCAAACTCACGCTTTCCACCACAAACTGGTTCAGCTCCAGACCCAGCGCCGCGAAGCTCGGCTTCACGTCTCCGGCCACTTTGTCCGCCAGCGCGCCCAGGTTCGCCGCCATGTCCACAAACGAAATCTCGCTGCTTGCAAAAATCGCCGTCATCCGCGCCACAATCATCGTGGTTAGTTGGCCGTCCAGGTCGTCGGCAACAACTTCTTCCCGCGTGCCCGTCACCTCGGTGAAAAACTTCCTCGGGTCCGCGATCCGGTACGAATAGTTCCCAAACGCCCGAATCCTCACCACCCCATATTCCTTGTCGCGGATCGTGATCGGCGTCGGCGTGCCCCATTTCTGGTCGATCTGAAGCCGCGTCGAGAAAAAGTACACGTCCGACTTGAACGGTGACTCGAAGTCCTTCGTCCAATTCATCAAGTCGGTCAAGATCGGCATGTTCTGCGTTGTCAGCGTGTGCAGGCCCGGCCCGAACACGTCGGCAATCCTGCCTTCGTTCACAAACAGCGCCAATTGCGACTCGCGAACCGTCAATTGCCCGCCGTTCTCAATCTCCATGTCCGCCATCGGGTAGCGGTACGACAGCGCGCCATCCCCGCTCTCATTCCACTGGATGACGCGAATAAACTGCTTGCTGATGAACTGGCTTAAGCTCACGGTGCTCTCCTCGCACGCGAGATTAGCACCGTATCCCGCGCCCAGTAACTCCCACCTTCGTTGAATAAAGTTACTTTCCGGATGCTTTTTGCCGCATCTTCGGGATCTGAGCGAAATTTGGGTTCGCATCCATCCCAGCCGCTTGGGGTGCCCGCTCGCCGCCGCTCAGTTATCCCGCTCACCACTCGGCAACGGTGAACCGCGAACTACGAACTGTGAACCGGGAATTGAACCCTGAACCCTGAAACCTGACCCCTAGCTCTTAAAGAAATCCCCCAGCCCCGCCCGCTCCGCATGGGCCGCCATCGTCGCCTGAATCGTCAGCGCCAGCTCCAGCGCCGCGCGTCCCTGCCGCGCCGTCACCTTCGGCTCGCGCCGCGTCCGCACCGCATCGAGGAACGATAGAATCTCCAGCTTCAGCGGCTCACCTTCCTTCACTTCGGGCTTCACGAAGCTCAACCCTGGCGTCGGTCCAGCTTGCGGCCCATCCTGCGGGCCATCCCGCGGTCCGGCTTGCGGTTCAGCCAGCGGCCGAGCTTGTGGCCCGGCCAGTCCCTTCGCGATCTCCTTCAGTTTTTCGGGATCGTTCTTCGCGGCGGCAATCTTCATCGCTAGCGCCACAGGAATCTGGCCCGATGCCATCAGTTTCTGGATCACCGCCGAATCGAGTTTTCCCGTCGCCAGAAACTCGGCCGCCGCCGTGGCAACAGAATCGTCCGACGAATCTCGTCCAAAAATCTGCCCCCCCGCAAGGGGGTCGATCCGAATCACCAGCACATCCCGTCTCGCATAATCGATCGACACGTACTGTCTCGGCTCAAAAAATCTCAGCTTCCTCACTCGCTCCGTCGACACGCGCGAAGCCGTAAAGTTCGCCACGCACCCCGACTCAAACTCCACCCGCACATTTGCAATGTCCACCTTGGGCGACAGAATCGGCAACCCCACCGCGCGCACCTCGCGCACCGCCGACTTCGCAAACGTCAGCACGATGTCCAAATCGTGGATCATCAGGTCCAGCACAACGTCAACGTCCAGCGCCCGCGGCGTAAACACGCTCAGCCGGTGCGCCTCAAAGAACATCGGCCTCTTCAGATTCGGTTCCACCGCCAGCACCGCCGGGTTAAACCGCTCCAGATGCCCCGGATGCAGAATCTTTCCACGCCGCTCGGCGAGGGCAATCAGGTCGTCGGCCTCGCGCAAACTCGCCGCCAGTGGCTTCTCTACCAGCAGATCCAGGCCCGCGTCCAGCAGCGCTGCCGCCACCTCGTGATGTTTCACTGTCGGCACGGCCACAATCGCCGCATCCAGCTTCAGGTCCGCCTTCAGGAGTTCGTCGACGGTCGCGTACACCTTGATCCCGTACTGCCTCCTGGCCTCTTCCGCACGTGCAGCATCCGGATCGACCGCCGCCACCAGGGCAACGCTCCAGCCCGCCGCGTCAACACCAGCCGCCTCAAGCTCGCGCACCACCCTCAAGTGGTTGCGCCCGAACGCCCCGGCCCCGGCTACCGCCACTCGCAACTGTCGCTCGCCAGCTATCTTGTTGCCTCTCTCTGGAGTTTTTTGTCGCTCATGGTTTGTTCTTACGCAAAGAATGGGTGCCCCACGTCCCGATTCTGGGACGTGGGATCGCACGAAATTAAGTGAGGGCGCTGCACGCCATTCGCTTTCGGCTACTAGCTGAAAGCTAGCAGCTACTTTCCTTCAACTGCCTTCAGGCACCGGCTGTAGAGCGCCAGCAGTTGGTTCACATGCTCCTCGGGCTTCGCCCCGCCCGCTCCGGTAAATCCCGTCGAAGGCACCGCGGTCTTGCCCACTCCCGCCGTCCCCGCCACAAACTTCAGCAAGTCCAGCGCGATATCTTCATTGCGCCGGGCTCCTAGTCCCGCGCCATTCAATGTATCCATATGCATTTCTCCGAACACCGATGCTACCAGATCAACCGCCGCTCACCCCGCTAACCCCGCTAACCCCGCTAACTCCGCTAGTCTGATCCCATGTCCCTCGCCTTCATCGCCCTCGGCGCCAACCTCCCCAGCCCCGCTGGTCCTCCCGACGCCACGCTCGCCGCCGTCCTCCCGCTCCTCGCCGCTAACGGCCGCATCGCCGCCCGCTCCTCGCTCTACTCCACTGCGCCCGTCGGCTCCCCACCCGATTTCACCGATCAGCCCCGCTTCCTCAACGCCGTCATTGCCCTCGATACCGATCTCACTCCGCGCATCGTCCTCGACGCGCTCCTGTCCATCGAGCGCCACTTCGGCCGCGACCGCTCCACCGCCCCGCCCAACGGCCCTCGCACCCTCGACCTCGATCTCCTCCTCTACGGCGACCTCGTCCTCTCGGAATTCGACCTCGAAATCCCTCATCCCCGTCTCGCACAGCGCGCCTTCGTCCTCGTCCCCCTTGTGGAAATCGCCCCCAATACCGTCGATCCCCGCTCCGGCCTCACCGCCTCTGAACTCCTCGCCAACCTCGCTCCCGCCGATCCGAACGCGGTCGTCCGCATCGCGAGTCCCCTTTGGCCAACCGATTAGCTCCAACTCACCCTGAAATCCACAATGCAACCCCCATAATAGGTAACCGGATTGGTTCGAAGCCCATTAGTAGTGGGAAGATTCCAGATAAGATGAGTCCAACGATTTGCGTGCTCCTCGAGCTTCCCGGTTCCGTGCACACGCCGGTGCTCGCTGCTCCGCCGCAGGTTGGAGGTTCTCATCATGCTGTCGCAGTACTTCGGATTCAAGGAAGAACCGTTCGGAGTTAACCCCGATCCGCGTTGCTTGTATCTCAGTCGCACGCACCAGGAGGCTCTGGAAGCGCTTCAGTTCGGCTTCTCCAGCAACCGTTGTTTCACCGCCATGATTGCGCCCCCCGGAATGGGCAAAACGACCCTGCTCTTCCGCTTCCTCGAGGACATCCGCGACTCCGCGCGCGTCGTCTTCCTCTTCGATCTCGACCCCCAATGCGAGCCCCGCGAATTTGTCGCCTACATCCTCCGCGACCTTGGCATCGTTCCCGCGCATGGCAGCGCCGAGATGCACGAGCAGCTAAGCAATGCTGTCATCAAGGAAAATCGCGCCGGCCGCAAGTTCGTCGTCGTCATCGACGAGGCGCAGAACCTCTCTGATGCCGTCCTTGAGCGCATTCGCCTCCTCACCAACTTCGAAACCTCGCGCGGCAAGCTGATTCAAATCGTTCTCTCCGGCCAGACGCAGCTCTCTGAAAAGTTGCTCCAGGCTTCTCTCGTCCAGCTTCGCCAGCGCATCTCCACCGTCTGCCACATCCAACCCCTCTCCGCCGAAGAGACCGTCGGCTACATCGACTACAGGATAAAAATGGCGGGCTATCTTGGTCATCCCCTGTTCACCGCGGGCGCAGTCAAGCTGATCGCCGAGGCCAGCCATGGCACTCCCCGCACCATCAACAACCTTTGCTTTAACGCGCTGGCTCTGTGCTCAAAAATGAAGCTCCGCCAGGTTGACGCCGCGATGGTCGCCAAAGCCATTGCCGGCCTGCAATTGTTTCCGCAATCGAGCGCAACCATCGCAGCTGCCCCCACCGCTTCCGTCGCCCCCGCTCCTATCGCTATGGCCCCCATGGCCGCCGCACCCGAGCGGTCCTGGAACAGCAACGATTACATCGGCCTGCGACTGATTCCGTCATCCCACCAGCAGGCCGCCACCGCTGATGCTCCTGTCGCGGTAGCATCCAGCGAATCGCCTGACCAGCCCACTGAACCTAAGTTTTGGGTCCGGACCAAACTGCGTCTCATGCACTTGCTTCCGGCCACCGCCGGCAGCGTCATGCTTTGGGTTCCTTCAGCCGCCATCATCCTCGTCGCCTCTTTCCTCGGCGTGCTTCGCCTCACGGAGCTCTGGGCCCCCCAGACTTACATGACCAGCCCTCACTCGACCGCTGTCGACCAGTCAACGGTCCTGGATGCTCCGCCACCAGCTCCGGCGCCAGACACCGACGAACCCGCCGCGACTCAATCCACTTCTCCATCCGATCCCGGATCTCCTGTCGACAGATCTGTTTCCGCGCCCGCCGATGCCCCCAAGCCACTTCAGGCCAGCACCTACATTCCCAAGCCCTCCCCGGCTACCCCAGCCTCCACTTCCAGGCCGCTCCACGCCAATGCCTCCCACCCCAAACCCGCTGCAGCCGTCGCTCAACCTGGCGCGTCAACTTCAAGCCCGACCGCGACCGGCGCCTCCATCCCCAAGCCCTCTGCAGTCGCGCAGCCCGCAGTAACCCCGGCCGCTTCGGCACCCTCGACCGCCAATCCCGCCGCCGCAAAGTACGGCTCAACTCCGGCCGCGCCTGCTGCCAATGCGCCAAAGCAGGTCCGCGCCGCGCTCACTTCAAACGCCCCGGTCGCCGCGCAGCCGTCCGCATTGCCCAGCGTCCGGCCCGCGCTGCCCCCACTCAACCCCTGATTTTCGTCTCTTGATTTTTTTGCGTTCTCGCCTGCCGCGCGGCGTCGGCGTCTTGATCGGCGCTCTTTGGCACTCGCTCTACTCGCCGCTATCGGCAATCCAATACTTCAGAACTTCGTTCTCCGCTCTGTTGTAGCTGCAGACCAGCTCCACGCGCTTGAACGCTCCCGTCCTGTCTTCGAGCAGCAGCTTGTCCGACACGCTCGTCGTAATCCCCGGGGCTACGGTAACCGCCACCTCCCCATTGAACCTTTCATCGGGCGTATCGGCGCCAATCCATCTGAATCCGGCGCCAGCAATCGACCTTACATAAGCGTCCGCACCCGTCGAACAGGCCCGCGCTGCCAGCGCTCCATCGTTGCCGTGCAACGTTCTCTTGTCCGCACCTGCCCCCGCGCTCCTCTGTTGCCGGGTTGCGGACTGGCTTCGGCTTGCCGCGATCGATTCCCACTCTCGCACCGCGCAATAGAGCCCGATTCCCGCCATCACCGCCAAAGCGATGGCTCCTGCGCGCATTCCCCATTTCGCGCCGCTCGCATCCCTCAACTCCCAGTCGCGCGCAAACTGTTCGGCGTTATAAAGCAGAGTCCCCGTTCCCTCGCCGCCTCTCCAGCGCACCGCCACCAGGTCCGTGCTTGGGCTGCTCACAAACACCCTTCCCGCCAGCCCGTCAGCCTTTCGTTTTGCCTCCGCGCCCTTCGGGGGATATCCTCGCGATCTCATCTCGCATCCCTCCTCGTTTCGAACGCGCTATCGACGTTTTCGATCCTCATCTCGCCACTCGGCTGCAACGCAATATATCACTCCCGCAGCCGCCGTCGCCGGATTCGCCTATTTCCAAGCTTTTCCACTCGAACTCACTTTTGGCCAGGCGGCGAAATTAGGTGCCCCATCCTTCACCCACCACAAAGAATAGGTGCCCCATCCATCGCCTCTTTTCTGGCGATGGGTGAGAAAGCACGCCCCCTGCCGCACAATGGACGAAGAACCTGTTTCCTTGACCCGAGACTCCAACCCATGCAGCGGTTCGAATTCAAAACGATCTTTCGCGCGCAGCTCCTATTCGTCGCGCTATTGGTCCCACCATCCCTCGCCGCCCAATCCCCGCCGCAAGTCTCGCCCAAGTCGCCCCAGCCCCTGCCCGCATCCCAGACAACGCCGGGTGCCCCACGTCCCGCCTTTGGGACGTGGGATAGCACAAATCTCAACCCACCCGCCCTCG
>JBEKWT010000085.1:0-9903 GCA_049512795.1 Occallatibacter sp. | reverse complement strand
TGGCCGCCGGCGAGCGCCAGCTTGAGGATTTTGCCGTCCTGATTGAAGAGGAGCGAAGAGCCGTCGCGGGACCAGTTCGGAGCCTCGAAGTGGGCGGCCGCAACATACTCGACATGACGGTCGGTGGAAGCGATCGGGATGGTCTCAAGCGCGCTGACCAGGACCGGGTTGCCGACAGCGGGCTGGAGATGATCGAGTTTGACATGGGAGAAAGCTGCCCGCTCGACGACATCTTTGTTGTGCGCGCAGACGCCGATGCCGATATAGAACGGGCCGGTGAGCGCCACCTTGGTTGAAGCTCCCGCCGGTTCCAACTTGCCGTCGCCGCCGGAGACGAAGGTGTAGAAGTAATCGCCACGTTTCTCGATGCGCACCGTCTTAGGCGAAGTAACGTGGGCTTGCACCTCATGCATTGTGCCGCCGGCCGCGTCGCGGAATTGCAGGGAGGTGAGGCCTGACCCGTGCACGGCCACGTCGACGGCGGCCGAATTGCCGTCCAGGGACTGGCGGATCATGAGAACGGCCTTGCGATGGGGATCTCCGCCGGAGCCGAGGATCGCGATGTCGGCGGTGAGAGCAACGTCTCCCGAGACCTTGGCCCACACAAAGTGGAAGTCATCGGCGGCAAACCACATGTTTTCGCCGCTGCCGCTAACCGTATAGGTTCCGCTGGCGCTGTCATATTGCGCAGAGCCGGGGTGGAGGACAGTGCCCACGTCCTGCTGGCCGTCAAAAATGCCAAGCGGACCGGCGGCGATGTCAGACGGCGCCGCGGCGATAGCTTGCGGTGCTGGGGCGGCGCTCTGCGCAGCGAGCACCGCAGCGGATGCGAGACCGCAAAAAGCGATGGCGGCAAATTTGACCAGGGACGACAAAGATTCCTGCGGCATAGAGAGCCTTTCGAGAGCGTATTCGCGAGCGACGAAACGCGGGCCGCATGCACAGCGTTGGGTGGCGGAGTTTTTGAGCACAAAGAAGCGACGCGGTTTTCTGCCCGAAGAAGGATAACTCATTGAGCGACGCGGCAGAGGCAGCCGGGCCACGCAATCGTTCCTAAAAAACGGCGGCAGGTGAATCCCGTAGTCAATCCGGCTCATCTGAGAAAATAATGAGAGTGAGACGTTTGGAACATTTTGTCCCGCGAAGCACAGTGGGGTTGGTTGCCGTGTTTGTGGCCGCGGCGCTGTGCATGCAGGCGGGTGCGCAGAATCCGACCTCGGCGGAGAATCCGTTCTGGGGCAGCGTGACCGCGCAGCCGGTAACGGGCGAGCCGCTGAAACTGTCGCTGGACGACGCCATCCAGCGGGGCCTGAAGAACAACCTGGGACTGAAAGAAGTGGAGAACGAGGAGAAGACCTACCACGCCGAGGTGAACGAGGCGCTGCAGTTATTTCTGCCCACGATCAAGCTGACGGGCGACACGGGCTTCTACATGCACGACCTGGCGGCGCTGGGATTCGGACCGAAAACAATCTCGAAATTTACGTCGCTGTTTCCGGGCGGAAAAATTCCGGCGGGGCTGTCGCTGATTACGCGCGACACCCTGACCGAGGGAAAGATCCAGTACAACGAGATTCTGTTTTCCGGGCCGGTAATCCAGGGGTGGAAGGCGGCGAAGGCGGCGGAGCGCGCCGCGCACTTTGGCAAGATGACGGCGCGCGGCGAGGTGGTGCAGCAGGTGGCTCAAGTCTATTTGCGGGCGGTGGCGGACCAGAGCGAGGTTGAGAACGCGAAGGCGCTGGTGGAACAGGCTCAGGTGTTCGAGGATCACGCGCATGAGTCGCACGTGGTGGGAGTGGCGGCGAATCTTGACGAGCTGCGGGCAAAAGTGCAATTGCAGTCGCAGCAGCAAGCGCTGATTGCGGCAGAAAATCAGCGGGAGAAGGATTTTATTTTGCTGAAGCGGGAGATCGGAGTCGATCCCGAACAGGAGATCGAGCTGACCGATCCGGCGCCCTACAGCGAACTGGCCGAGGAGACGCCGGAAGAGGTTAAGGCGGTGGCCTACCAGAACCGGCAGGACTACCAGAACTACCAGAACCAGGCGGTGGCGTACAAGGCGCTGAATAACGTGTATCGCAGCGAGCGGCTTCCGACGCTGAGCTTTTACGGCAATTACGGGACGAGCACGGTGAATGGCGCGGGCACGCACGGCGATTTCATCGCCATGGGGATTTTGAGTTTTCCGATTTTTCGCGAGGCGAAGCTGCGCGGCGATAGCGATGTGTCGAAGGCAAAGATGGAAGAGACGAATGCACAGCTCGACGATCTGCGGATCCATATTGACGAGCAGGTGCGCGCGGCGCTGCTGGACGTGAGCGCGAACAAACAGTTGGTGGACGCGGCGCGGTCAAATGTGGACCTGGCCACGCGCGCACTGAGCGATGAGACGGACCGCGTGAACGCCGGCGTGGACGACAACCTGCCGCTGGTGACGGCGGAGGCTACGCTGGCCACCGCTGAAAGCAACCTGGTGGAGAGCCTGTACGCGTACAACGTGTCGAAGATCGGGTTGGCGCGGGCGTCGGGCGTGCTGGAGGCGCAGTACCGAACGTATCTGGGGCGGTAGGCGCGCGGCTGCTTCGCCGGTTCAGCGTGAGTCTTCCCATTGAATCTGTTTGGCTTAGCTGTGCTCGGGTTGCGGTCCTCCAGGTTTATCACCAATATTGTCACCATTTGGTGATAAAATTGGTGACAGGAGCGTGGAATCATGAGGGCGACCGTATCACTCGATGATGAATTGGTGCGTCAGGCTCAGGAGTTTTCGGGAGTGACGGAGCGGACGGCTTTGCTGCGCGAGGCGCTGAAGGCTTTGATCCATCGAGAGGCTTCGCGCCAGCTTGCAGCACTCGGCGGGACGATGCCGGACCTTGAAGATATTCGGCGTACCCGAGTGGACCGGCTGTGATTCTGGCCGACACATCTGTCTGGATCGATCACCTGCGCGCCGGTAATCCCCGAATGCAGGAATTACTGGACGGCGAGCAGATCATCATGCACCCGATGATCGTTGCAGAGCTGGGGCTCGGGTCGTTGCGCCAGCGCGCGAAAACTCTCGCGGAACTGGATGGGCTGCTGGAGGTGAAGACGGCGCAGTTGAGCAAGGTTCGGCGCATGATTGAGGTCCAACGGCTCTATGGAAAAGGCATTGGCCTGATTGACGCGCACCTTGTTGCTTCTTGCCTGATCACGCCGGGAACGCAGTTGTGGACGCGCGATACCGCCCTGAAAGGCGTTGCCAAGGCTGTGGGAGTTGACGCCGGGCTACCGTGAGGCGGGCGGCGGGCGTGCTGGAACAGCCGGATAGAACGGATCTGAAACGTCAGAGCCCAGTGGAATAGCAGGAAGAATCACTCAAAGTCTTACCTTCTTTCCGTTGTAACGTAGAAGCCAGAGGTGCTCGCTGATGCCTCAGAATCTGAAGATCGTTTATTACGTTGAGCCGAATGCGGCTGCGCTGGCGCGGCGCGCGGCGGAATTTTTTGTCGTCGAGGCCGATAAGGCTGTGGCGGCGCGCGGCGTGGCGCGGATTGCGATCAGCGGTGGGTCGACGCCCAAGGCAACATTTGCGAATCTCGCCGAGCAGGGAGAGGAGTGGCGGGAACGGATGCCATGGGAGAAGCTCGACCTGTGGTGGGTGGATGAGCGGTGCGTTCCGCCGGACGACGCCGACTCGAATTACAGAATGACGCGCGAGGCGCTGCTGGACCACGTGCCATTGAAGCCGGAACAGATTCATCGAATGGAGGGGGAGCTCGAGCCCGACGATGCGGCGGCTAAATACGAGGCGGAGCTGAAGAAGAGCTTCGGGCTGAACGGCACGGAAGTCCCCCGGTTCGACGTGTTGCAGCTGGGCTTGGGCTCGGATGGGCACACTGCGTCCCTTTTTCCCCACACTGAGGCCCTCCACGTGACCGATCGGCTGGTGGCGGCCAATTATGTGGAGAGTCTGGACATGTGGCGCGTGACGCTGACCCGGCCTGTGATCAACGCGGCGAGGCAAGTGTTCTTCCTGATTGAGGGCGCGGAGAAGGCGATGATTCTGAACGAGGTAATGGAAGGACCGCGCGATGAGGAGCGGCTGCCAAGCCAATTCATCGCGCCCGTGAACGGTATACTGACCTTGCTTCTGGATCAGGCGGCGGCTACGCTGCTGCCCGCGCCGGATGCGAGTGGATGCGGGATTATTTCACGGTTCTCCAGTTAGTATGTGGCATTTCCAGCGCAGTGCAGAGTGGCTTTTTCTTGGTGAAAAAGCCACTTTGCGGTGATGGCTTCGGCTTACAGCAACTGGAGAACCGGCGCAGAGAGGACTGAATGATTCTGGCAGGCGATGTAGGCGGCACCAAGGTTCACCTGGCGCTGTTCGATTTTACCGACGGCAATTTGAAGCACACACGCGATAAGCAGTTCCCGGCCAAGGAGTACTCCGGCCTCGAAGAGATCGTGAAGGAGTTTATTGTTGCGGAGAAGGTGACTTCGGCGTGTTTTGGCGTGCCGGGCCCGGTGCGGGATGGGCGCCTGCGGCTGACCAACCTGCCGTGGACACTGGACAGCCGCGAGCTGGCACGGAATCTGAAGATTGATTACGTTTTTCTTATCAATGATTTGCAGGCAAACGGGTATGGGATTGCGGAGCTGGCGGCAGACCAGATTTACACACTGAGCGAAGGCGATTCACGGCAGGTAGGCAATCGGGCGCTGCTCGCGGCGGGAACAGGGCTGGGCGAGGCGTATCTGGTGTGGGATGGGCGAAACTATGTTCCTTACCCATCGGAGGGCGGCCACTCTGACTACGCGCCGCGCAATGAGGACGAGATCGACCTGTTGCGTTTCCTGAAGCAGAAGTACAACGGGCGGATCAGCTTTGAACGCGTAGTGAGCGGGCAGGGGATCACCAATTGCTATGAGTTCTTGCGCGAGGTGCGCGGCCTTGAAGAGCCGGCGTGGCTGGCGGAGCAGATGACCGAGGAGGATCCGAACGCGGCGATTACCGAGGCGGCGTTGAATGCGAAGGCCGCGATCTGCGAGAAGGCGCTGGACATGTTTGTTTCGGCATACGGTGCCGAGGCGGGGAATCTGGCGCTGAAGGTTCTTTCGGTCGGCGGGCTGTACGTGGGCGGAGGAATCGCGCCGCGGATTCTGGAAAAGCTGAAGGACGGAACGTTCATGAAGGCGTTCACCGACAAGGGGCGACTGAGCCAGTTGCTGGTGAACATGCCGGTGCGGGTGATTCTGGAGAGCCGCACGGCGCTGATGGGCGCGGCGGCTTACGCGGAGGCGCGCGCGGCGGAGTTGAGCGGGATTTCTCCGCGGGCGGCGAGCGTGAAGTTCTGAGAGCCAGCTTCTAGACTCTAGCTTCTAGCAAAAAGCGGTTCATGGTGAGGGTGCGGCAAGAGCTGCGCCCTTCTTGTTTGCGGCGCACGATACCGATCGAAGGCGGCCCGGAGGATTCACCTGCAAAATCTCCGGCCGGCGCGTTTTTGCGGCGGTAATGGCGCGAGCGGCGGTAGCGGAACCTGCCCCGGCTATTGCGGGCGCTTCATGCGCTCGGCAAGGATTTGGCGATAGAGGTCGCATTGCGGGGTGCGGAGGGGGCCGGTGCTGGCAGCGGCCTGGCCGTCCTCGGTGAAGATCAGGTAGAGCTGAGCGGCATCGAATTCCGGCCAGTGCGGGAGGCCCGTTCCATTTATGTCGCCGGTCTTCTTCATCCCCAAAGATGAAGACCCGTCGTTGGGGTCGCCGGTTTTCGCGAAATTAGTCCAGTAGTCTTCCATGAGATCGGCGAGGTGGGTGTCGACGGGGCCGAAGTTGCCAGAGATATTGCCGGACGTGGGGAAGGAGCCGAAGACGTAGGGCAGCTCTGCAGAGTGGAGCGCGCCCTTCGCCTCCTGGCCGGGAATAGCGTGGTCGAGCTCGTACTCGAAGGTGGGATGGTGCGCGGCGGAGTGCCACATGGCCTCGGTCGAGATTGGGCAATGGAACTCGACATCGGCGTTCCACTGGACGCCTGCAGAACCGTAGAGCGGATCGGCTGTGCCCGGGCCGTCGCCGGCGAGGCCGTAAAGCGCGAGGGCCTGCGGCGCGAGTTTTCCGGCGTAATCCTGGATCGATTGGCGCAATGCATCGGGAGATTCAGCGGCGCCGAATTCGCGCGTGGTGGTGCCGAGGAGCAGGGGTATGGGAGCCTCTTTGCCAGATTTGAAGGTCTCTTCCGGCGAGCGCGGAACGACCCAGCCATCTACGATGGGCCCGACGGGGGGATTGCCCCAGACGGCCTTTGACGCTTTCGCGATCAAATCCTGAGCCGACACCCGGCGGAGGAATTCGATGGGATCCTGACCCGTGGGAATGGCAAAGGAATCGGCGAATTGCCGGCCAACCTGCTCCGCCTGATCGATCGGCGCGAGCACCGGATAGAATGGCGCGCCGCTTTCCGCGATGGCTTTTTGGAAGAGGCCGCGCGCGAGAGGCGAGGCCATGAGGATTCCGGTATCGATAGAGCCGGCGGACTGGCCGAAGACGGTGACGTTGTTGGGATCGCCGCCGAAGCCGGCGATGTTGTCGTGGACCCAGTGGAGGGCGAGGATCTGATCCATCAGGCCGTAGTTGCCGGAGGCGTGGTGCGGGGATTCGCGCGTGAGCTCGGGATGAGCGAAGAAGCCGAAGATGTCGAGGCGGTAGTTGATGGTGACGATGAGCACGCCATGATTGAGCAGCGTGCCGTCGTTATAAAGCGAGCCTGAACCGGAGCCGCCCTGGTTGGCGCCGCCGTGAATCCAGAACATGACGGGCAGGGGCCCTGCCGCGGGCCACGCAGGCGTGATGACGTTGACATAGAGGCAGTCTTCGCTGCTGTGCTCGACGTCATAGCGGTTCCAGGCGCCGCCGAGGAGAGGCTGGGCGCAGGCGGAGGCGAAGGCGTTGGCGTCGCGGACGCCGGACCAGGGATTTTTGGGCACAGGCGCGCGCCAGCGCAAGGGGCCGATGGGCGGCTCGGCGTAGGGAATGCCGAGGAATTGCGCGCCTCCGTTAGAGCGTGCAATGCCGCGGATGAGGCCCGCTCTGGTGCGAACGACGAGGGGGTCGATATTTGAAGGGGCTGCGGCGCTTTGCGCGGAGTCTGCGGCGCTTTGTGTGGGTGGCGTGGGGCTTTGTGCGGGGGCCAGTGCGTTTTGCGTTGGGGCGGCGACGCTCTGAGCTGGGGCGGCACTAATTTGCGCCAGGGCCGGGAGCGCGGGCGCGAAGAGGGCGACAGTCGCAGAGGCGAAAACGAGATTTGCGGCTAAAGTGCGATGAGAGCGGAAGAAAGAATCCGGGGGAAACACACACTCTCCTTTGGGGCGGAACAGCGACAGAGAATTCTATCAATCCGGCGACCGGTGCGCAGTGATGCCGAACGAAACTGCACTTCGAACATCCGACCGGAGGATTGAGCAACCCGCAGGCCGCCGCTGAGCTGGCGTATATTTTGAACGAGGCGCGACGGGTGAGACTGACCGGTGGTGCGCTGAAGGCGGAGGCACGGCAGCTTGGGTTTGCGGGCTGGCACTGAAGAAAGCGGGAAAGACGATGCGCTGGCTGGGACGATGGGTTCTGCGGGTGCTGGTGGCGATTGCGGCCCTGACGCTGGCGACGTTTGCGGTCGACTGGACGGTCTACAAGCTGCGCGGCTCGCCTCACTCGACCGTGACCGTCAACCAATTCCTTTCCGTTCCGCTGAAGGGCCAGAAAACTGAGGACGACTATCTCGGTTCGGCCGACGTGTCTTGCTCGATTTCGCTGTTTCCCCAGAGCGGAGAGGACCCCTGCTGGTACGTCAGGCGGCATAAGGACCAGTGGGACAACGCCGGAACGCCGGCGTACTGATCGCAACGGAGAGCGGGGCGGCTGGCTGAGCGTGCGTGAACATGGGTAGGTGACGCGAGTCACGACCCGAGGATACGAATCGCGGCTAGGATCAGAGGGTATTTCCTCAGATCGCCATGTATAGCCGCACACAAAACGAAAATGGCAGCTACAACTCGCGCTGCCTCGATTGCTTCTTGACCATCGCCTCGTGCGTGGAAACGGAAAAAGAGCTGGAGCAACGCGAGGCGCACCATCTGTGCCCTGAAAAAGTGCTGGCGCAATTGCTTGCCGAGGAAAAGGCGGCAGTGGCGCACGTGGCGCGGAATTAGGGCGAGCGGATGGCCATCCCTTCCCTGCTTGCCTGAATAGGCTCGGGGGATCGGGCGCGAGCCGGCTTCGCGGGCCGGACTTTGCGAATCGGGAAAACGGGTGCATACTGCCTGCAGGCAGCCTCCGTGCGTCTAGCCAAATGATTGGACTTGGAGTCTTCCCCTTTTTCATGCTGACATCGAGCAGGTTTCGATCTTAGATTTCATGACCTCATCAGAGCCGGCCAAATGAGCGGTCTGGCCCTAGAGCGGAACCAGAGTAACCGTGTCCTCCAGAGTTTTCGCGTAGGGTCGCCGCTCCCTGGTAGTCGCGTCGACTTGAACTCAATGCTTCCGGGATGCACCTACTCTGGTTCCGCTGTAACCAATCGCGAAAACAATCTCGGGATTGCCGACGCAATTCCTTGCATCGAACGTCCTATTCAATACAGCCGGTACTTCCCCAAGCAGAACCGGACCGGAGGCCACGAATGCCTGCAATTTCTCTTCCCCAGACCCTGGGCGAACTGCGCACCAGCAAACAATTTTCA
This sequence comes from Occallatibacter sp., assembly GCA_049512795.1. Lineage (GTDB taxonomy): Bacteria > Acidobacteriota > Terriglobia > Terriglobales > Acidobacteriaceae > Telmatobacter. Next base: position 1,193 of record JBEKWT010000085.1, on the reverse strand, counting down.
GAAGTGCAAATAAAAACGCGCAGCGTGAAGGACGAGATGCGCCAGAACCTGATGGCGCGGCTGAAAGCGCGGGAGACAGTGTTTCCGGGAATCGTGGGCTATGAGGACACGGTGATTCCGCAGATTGTGAACGCGGTGCTGTCGAAGCAGAACTTTATTCTGCTGGGTCTGCGCGGGCAGGCGAAGAGCCGGATTCTGCGCGCGCTGACGGCGCTCTTGGACGAGCGAATGGCGTATGTGGCGGGGTGCGAGATCCGCGACAACCCCTACCAGCCAATGTGCCGGCGATGCCGCGACCTGATTGCGGAGCGCGGGGACGCGGCACCGATTGCGTGGCTTGACCGCGAAGACCGCTATGTGGAGAAGTTGGCGACGCCGGACGTGACGGTGGCGGATTTGATTGGCGATCTGGACCCGATCAAGGCGGCGCGCGGGGGCGAGAACCTCTCGAGCGAGCTGACGATGCACTACGGGTTGCTGCCGCGGGCGAATCGCGGACTGTTCGCGATCAACGAGCTGCCCGATCTGGCGGGGAAGATCCAGGTGGCGCTCTTCAACATCATGCAGGAGGGCGACGTTCAGATTAAGGGCTATCCGGTGCGGCTGGCGCTGGATGTGGCGCTGGTGTTCAGCGCGAACCCCGAAGACTACACGGCGCGCGGCAAGATCATCACGCCGCTGAAGGATCGAATTGGGTCGGAGATTCGGACGCACTACCCGGAGACGCTGGAAGAAGGCGTGGCGATTACGGCGCAGGAGGCGTGGGCGACGCGCGGAGATTCGGCGATCGAAATTCCGCAATACCTGCGCGAGATCGTGGAGCAGGTGGCTTTCACCGCGCGCGAGGATAAGAAAGTGGACAAGCGCAGCGGCGTGAGCCAGCGGCTGCCGATTTCGACGCTGGAGCTGGTGGTGTCAAACGCGGAGCGGCGCGCACTCACGACCGGCGACGCAACGGTGCTGCCACGGGTGAGCGACATTTACGCCGCAATGCCGGGCATCACGGGCAAGCTGGAGTTGGAGTATGAGGGCGAGATGCGCGGCGCGAATACGGTGGTGCGCGAGCTGATTCGAATGGCAGTGGGTAAGGTCTACGACCGCTACTTTAATGGCGTGGACACTGAACAGATCGAGCAGTGGTTCAATCTGGGCGGGACGGTGAAGCTGGACGAGGATCAACCGGCGGCCGCGGC
>JBEKWT010000084.1:0-9916 GCA_049512795.1 Occallatibacter sp. | reverse complement strand
CAGCGTCAGAGACGAGAAGGCGGAGATTGCCCGAGGCGAGACGGGCGGGCAGCCTGAAGGCGATGCGGACATTGCGCGCGGGCTGATGCCAGGGGCGCAGGGTGGCCTCGACCTCGACCGTGTCCCCGGCATGAGCGAGGTCGGTAGAGGCGATGCGCGCCTGATCGAGATTGACGGTTACCTGCCGGGGAATTGCCTGAATGTGCAGATCGATAGAGCGGATGACGCCCTGACGCGCGCCGTTCGAATAGAGGCGGGTAAATTGGCTGCCAGCGAGGAGAGCAGCCATCATGGACGGGGGGGCTTGCTGGCCGGAGGGGGCCCAGAGATCGAGCGGGACCGGCGGAAAGCCGGCTACATCGATGGCGCCGGTTACGTGGTAGCTGAGGGTCTCGGTGTTTTGGTTCGATTCGAGGAGCGATTGGTAGACGACTACCTGGACGGCAAGGGGCGTGAGGGAGGGCAAGTCGAGGACGTCAACGTTCACCTTGCGGGGACCATCGGGGGAGTCGAGAGCGATGTGGACGGGGATCATGTGAGCCTGAGCGCCGAGCACGCCGCGGATGGCGGACTCGCGATCCTGCGTGAATGCGCCGACGGTGACGCCGGTGTTGACGATCTTGAACGAATTGAGCGGCGAAGCGAGGGTGATGACGACGTCAGCGGTGGTCATGGGGAGAGAGACGGGGCCGGCGCCGAGGACAGGGTGGCCGCAGGCGAGAAGCTGCTTCGGATCGACCCAGGTGACCGTGCAGGTGGCGGAGACTTCGAGATCGCCGCGAATGAGTTGCATGCTGACGGCGGAGCCGGGGACGAATGCGGGAGGGGCGGGGGATTCGGGGATGGGGCTCGAGGGTGACTGGGAAGACGAGGCCAAGCCTGAGAGCGCAGAGCCGGAGGACAGGCCGGAGGTGGATGAGCCGGAGAGCGAACCGCCGGCGGCGACGGGGGAAAGGGAGGTTCCGGCGGTTTGCTGCTGCCAGAAGCGGATGGCTTCAGGAAGGAATCCGCTCATCACGAGTGGGGTGTCTAAAGGTTGGAAGGTCGTGGCGGACTGGAAATTCATGTCGCCGGCGGCGAGCGGATTTTGATTTGCGGCGGTCACGCCGGCATCGAGAGATGAATTTGGAGCGGGAGGAGCGGTTTGCCCGTCGGTTTGCGCGTCGGGTTGCGCTTCGATTTGCGCGCTGGGTTGCGTGTCGAGTTGCGGATTTGGGATGGTGAGATCGCGGACAGGAATGTTTCGGACTTCAAGCATCTGCTCGATGGGGGTGATGCCGGCGATGGGTTCCTTGGTGAATTGGCCAATGCGGTAGGAGAGCGAGCCGGCCAGCTTACCGTCAATATAGACGGGACTGCCGCTCATGCCTTCGACGACGCCGGTGTATTCGGGTTTGTCGCCGCGGAGCCGGGCGAGGATGAGGTCCTGGCCGGGACCACGAGCGCCGCGCAGGACGCCGAGAATTTCAACCTGCATGGGTTCGGGAGTGGAGCCTTGAAAGACGGTCCAGGCCGTGCCGGTCATGCCGGGGCGAATCTGGCTGAGAGGAAAGAAGCCGGGATTGGCTGGAGGGCCGGAGGTTGTGGCGGGGGATTGCGTTGAACCGGATGGAGGCTCGGCGGCGGCCGGTGAAGATTGGGCCGGCAAGAAGGCTGAGGAGGTCAGGGCCAACGTCAAGCCGGCGAGGAGGGCGAGGGTGGGGAAGCCATTGGTTCCCTTCGGGCGAGTTTCCACGTCTATTAGAGTACGGCAAAAAGGCCGGGACTACGGGACTGAGGGACTGAGGGGCCAAGGGACCAAGGCAGCGAGTCAGCGGGTCGGCGAACTGATCGAGTATGCTGGGGAACACAAGAGGTTAAATATGTTGAAGGCGAATTTGAAGCCACGAGGTTTTGGGCGAAGTTTGGCGGGGTTACTGTTTTTGGCGCTGTTGACGGCGGTTGCGACCGAGGGGCGTGGTCAGAGCCAGGCGCAGGGCCAGGGCGGACAGGGCCAGAGCCAGCCAGCGGGGAAACAGCCGCCGGCAGACCAACAGGCGCCGGATGCGGGAGGCCCAAGCGGCGACAACGGACCGATTGCACTGCCGAAGAAGCCGGATAACTCGGACACGACTCCGCCGCCGGCACCAGCGCGACCGGAGTTCAAGAATCCGGAGGGCGCGCCCAACATGAGTCTGCGCGTAGAGGTTCCAGAGGTGACGGTGGACGTGGGGGTGCTGCTCGAAAAGAATCACCAATTCGTGGCCAATCTGAAGCCCTCGAACTTCAGGATTTATGAGGATGGAGTGCAGCAGAAGATCGAAGGATTCAAGCGCACGGAGGCGCCGATTACGGTGCTGCTGCTGTGCGAGTACGCGGCGCGAGGATACATGTTCAGGGTGGACATGCTGAACTCGGCGTGGGCATTTACGCAACAGTTGCGGCCGCAGGACTACGTGGCCATGATGACCTTCGATCTGAATACGCACATTGTGAGCGATTTTACGCAGGACAAGAAGCAGATTCTGGAAGGCATCAACATTCTGGGCAACGAAGTGTACATGCCGATGGCGTTCCAGGAGACGTCCATCTTCGATGCGCTGAACGAGGGGCTGGACCGGCTGTCGCGGATCGAGGGGCAGAAGTACATCGTGCTGATTGCATCCGGAGTGGACACGATGTCAAAGCTGACGCTGGATGAGATTCTGAAACGGGTGAAGGCGTCGCACGACATCACGATCTTCAGCATCTCGACAGGCGGGATGCTGGAGGCGATGCGTGGGGAAAGCATTACCTATCTGCAGGCCGAGAATCAGATGAAGACATTTTCCGAGATGACGGGCGGGATGCATTTTGAGCCGCGGTTCACCGGCGAGCTGCCCGACGATGTGAAGATGATCAACGAGAACATCCGGGCGAAGTATGAGTTGGTGTACCACCCGTTGAACCCCAAGCAGGACGGGACGTGGCGCAAGATTCATGTGGAGCTGGTGGACGACGAAGGCCAGCCGCTGCGCATGCAGGATGAGAAGCATAAGCCGCTGAAGTACGACATTATTGCGCGGGACGGCTATCGGGCGAGGCAAGAAGTGGAGTAAGGCAGGGACCAAGCCACCCCAGCGACGTGGACTTGTCGCTGGGGCCCCGGCAGGGAACAAGAAGAGCAAAGCAACGACAAAGGCAACGACAAACGCAAATAGAGATTCGAGAGCTGAGGCTCCCCGCCGCTGGGTTGCGGGTTCGAGCCGTCCTGAATCCTTTTTTCATAGTGGGACGCATGCGGGAGCAGTGTGACTGCTGTCACCCGGGAGCTGTGCTATCAACCCCTATGATCACGAACGTGAGGTTCGCAATGGCGCGTCCGCGAAGGATATGCGGATGCGCAGGATGCGGGCCGCGCGAAAACTTCGTACGGGGAGAATGGAATGGGATTCGTTCTGATTATGTGGGCGGTATGGGGTGTGTCATTGGTCTTTATGGCTGGCGTAACCATTTTCGCGGCGAGATTGGGAAGGAATGAGGAGGCGCAGATTTGTCTGGCCGATTCATCGAGCCGAGTGCAGACCGAGCAGGATGCCATTGTTGCGCGGGTGAACAAGATTCGTCCTGTGAAGATGGCGGCGCTGGGGATTATGGGAGTGATGACGGCGATCGTGGTGGTGTACTACGTTTTTGACATCTTCCATCAGTTCTGAAGGCAGAGTTTGAGAGGATCGGAATCGCGATGGGATGCGACTGCGGGCGCGATAAAGTGCGCACGCGGTTGCGGGAGCGAAAGCCGGGCATGCGAAGCCTGAGCGGCCCCGCATGCCGGGACGATCTCACCGGTTCCAGGTCCTATTCGACGATGTGGAGCTGGATGATGATGTCGCGGACGTAGTACGCGACGACCACGACGGTCATGCCAACGACAAGCCAACGTGCGATGCGCACCATGGGCTCGACCTTGGCTACTCTTGAGGCGATAACCGCCTGCTCCGCCTGCTCATGCGAGAAGGAGTCGTCGAGGAAGATCTGGTCCTCTTCGTTCTTGGTCAGGTTTGAGCGGTAGATGTACATCGCGGCCATGAAGACGACAAAAGCGGACCAGACGGTCCACATTATCGGGACGAAAGTCATACTCCACCTCCGAAAGAATTCCGGTCCCAGAAACCAGCGGGGTCGTAGGGAATTGCGGTCTCGCAGCCAGAGGGGCCCCTTACGGTTGCATCATAGCCCCAATCGGGTGAACTTGGGAACCATTTTGCGTAAGGCCTTATGGAGGGCGGGGTGGCAAGCGGGGCAGGCGGGGTTCAGCGACCATTGGGGCGGAGGTGCATCTAATGGGATGTGTACCGAAAGTGGGGCTTGTGCTTGGTTTCGCTGAAAGGTACAGTACGTAGTAGGCAGGTACTCTAAGACAGAGGGAGACTTTATGGCCACGACAACCGTTGCACCGACTGAGGAAACCATTAAGAAGGCGCCCCTTGTGCTGACACCGCAGGCGATCACGAAGGTGCGCGAGATCATGGCGACCCAGGACCCGCTGCCGGCTGGGCTGCGCATTGGCGTGGTGGGCGGAGGCTGCTCGGGGTTCCAGTATTCCATGGCCTTTGAGAACCAGGGCGGGATGATGGACAAAGTCTTCAATTTCGAGGACTTAAAGGTGTTTGTGGACGCGACGTCGTTGATGTACCTGAATGGCTGCACGGTGGACTACGTTGAAACGCTGGAAGCTGCCGGATTCAAGTTTGAAAACCCCCAGGTGAAGTCGACCTGCGGATGTGGTTCGTCGTTCCAAGTCTAAGAAAGACGGGACTAAGGGACTTCGGGACTCGGGACTAGGAAGAGCAAAAGCAAAAACAAAGGCTCGCCCGCTGAGGGCGGGCCTTTTTGCGAAAAGCAGGGACCAAGGCACCAAGGGAACAAGGGACCAGGAAGAGCAAAGGCAAAAGCAAGCACAAAGGCAATTGCAAAGGCTCACCCCAGGAGGGTGGGCCTTTTGTGTCTGCGGGCGAAGTTGGAGGAGTTATTGCGGGGCGGGGGTGTCAGGCGGCATGGGGTTGGAGCCGGAGCCGGTACCGCCGCCCGAGCCTTGACCGTTCCCGCCCCCAGTGCCTGCGCCGCCGGTACCGGTTCCGCCGCCAATACCGGTTCCGCCACCGAGACCGGACCCGCCGGTGCCGTTTTGGCCGCTGTTGCTGCCCGGCTGGCCGTTTAAGCCGGTGTTGCCGCCGGCGATGGTCTTCATATCGGAGAGCGGGTCGTAGGTGAACTCCCACTCGTTGTAGTGCTGCTTCTTCTTGTAGATCAGGATCGAGGTTTTGGGGCTGGCGGGAGAGAAGCCGATGATGCCCGCGCCGCCGAAGGTTTGGCCGGCGGCGGCAGCGTTAGCGCTTGTGGCGTCGCCCGAGATGCCCGAGGGGGTCGCACCTGAGGAAGGGCTACCGGTCGATCCAGTGGCGCCGCCTGTCCCGCCGGAGCTGTCGGTTGAGCCGGACCCGCCAGCTGGGGGCGATTGAGGGTTGCCAGTGTCGGATGAGCCGAATATCGAGCCGGAGCCAGATGTGCTGCCGCCGAATGCGCTGCCGTTACTATTTGGTGCTCCGGGCAAGCCGGCGCCGCCGCTGGGTCCAGTCCCGGCGAGGGTGGATGCACTTCCAGCGAGCGGCTGGCCGAAGAAGCCCATGGCGGTGGGGGTTTTGTTCTGGCCGAAGTGGATCGGTTTCCAGTCGTCCTGGCCGGTGATGGGATCCTTGTAGCGCTTGCGCAGGAAACGGATGTCGTTGGTGTTGACGAGCGCTTCGACGTTGGGCGGATAGGCGTGGAATTTGCGGTAGTAGAGCTGAATGGCGCGGCGATATTGCATGCCGCGATGAAAGGTTTCGAGGTCGCGATCGCGCTGGATGGAGCGAGCAATTTTGGGCGCGGCGATGGTGAGCGAGAGGGCGAGGAGCGCCATGAGGAAGATGGCGATGAGCATGACATAGCCCTGCTCGGAGGCGGGGATGGCTTTCGGCGGGGGTGTGCGATCCCTGGTCCCCAACTGCGAGGGATCACCACCCCACGGACGAAGACCCGTCCTTGGGGACCCCGGACCAGGGGCACCCAGAGAAGAGTGGAATGCGCGGCGAATTGGCGAGGAAAGAGTCATCATGCGAATCAGGGCTGCGAAATGTCGATCGTCTGCGTGTTGTTGTAAGCAAGGTCGGTGACTTCGACGTTGAGCGGTCGGATGACGCCGATCTTGAAGCGATGGTCGACGATGTCGCCGGTTTTTGCCATGAAGATGTCATCGCCATGGGAGAAGAATGCCTTGAGCTGTTTGTGCTCATCCTGAGAGTAGCCGAAGTATTTGAGATCGATGGCCGGAGGCTTGGGCGGCGGCGGCGGAGTGTTTTGCGCTGCCGCCGCTGCTGCACCGTTGGGGCGGACTGGTGCGAGTGGCTTTGGGATAGGGATGGGGGCCGACTCGGCGGAGAAGATGTTGCGGCCCGTGCCCGAGTATTCAATACCTTCGCTCTCGGCCAGCTTGTCAAAGTGGAGCGAGGGATCGATGCCTGGGTTATTAAGCCGCTCGGCTTCGTTGCTCGCGGCGGGCGATGCGGTCGAAGATGTGGAGGACGATGTGGTGGGCGATGCGGCGGGAGGGTTTTGCGACGTAGGCGCGACCGGCGCGGGACCGGAGTCACTCGGCGAAGATGATCCAAAGAACTGGCGGTAGACGAAGAATGCGCAGATCAGCAGGATGACGGCGAGCACGCTCGCGGTGATCACCTGGCGCTTGTTTTCGGTTCCAAGAGCGAGGGCCATGATTACTCGCCCTCCTTGCCCGGCGCGGAGGCATCGGGGGATTCGTCGATGGAAGATGGAGCCATTGGCAGACCGCTGGCTGCGGCGTCAGCGGGACGCAGCCAGGTGGAGACGCGAAGGCGAAGGTTGACGAGGCCGCCTTGCTGACCGGTCAACTGCATGCCTCGAATGATGAAGAAGATTTGATCGCGCTCAAGCGAGTTGATGAAGTGCATGATGGCCGAATAGTCGCCACTGACGCCCGCGTCCATGGAAATCTCGGTGAGGGCGGAGCCGGGCTTGCCCTGCGCGTACTGCACGCGCGAGAGGCGGACGCCGGATGAGACGGCCAAAGTGCCGATGCGGGTGGAGATGACGGAGTAATCGAAGGGGATGCGCTTTTTGTAGAAGGCATCAATCTGCTGGCGCGATTTTTCGACGCGTTGATCGAGACCGCGAAGGGGCGCGGTTTGGATTTCAAGGGTCTTCAACTGAATCTGCTTGCCGGCGAGGACTTCGCCGGAATTCGAGTTCATGGCGGCCCAATCCAAGCCGAGGCGAATTGCGAGGATGATGGCGAGGACGAGCAAAACGGCGAAGCCGGCAACGTGCCAGGTGAGCGGAGAGGCCAGACGCTCGCGCCAAGTCGTGGTTGATCCGTCAGCGCTCATTGCGGACCTCCACGAGTGGGATTGTGAGAGAGCGAGTTGGGGCCGGAGGCGGATGGGCCGGTGTAAGATGGGCGTCCGTTGCCTTGCGGCTTGAGGTAGCCGGGGGGAATGGTCGAAGAGAGTTTGTGCGCGGGCCTGGCGGCGATACGCTCTTCCTCAGGAGTGGGCGGATTGTAGTCGGCGAGCAGTTCAAAGTCGAAGCGGTTGGAGATGCTGATGGGCTCCTGGCGCTGCGAGGGGTTGTTGCTGGATTCGGCGTTCTCGCCGGTGATGCGAGGCAGAAGGAATCGGCGGGAGTGCTCAAGGTTGGCGACAAGATCGTCAGCGCGATCGCGCGGACCGACGACGCGCACATGCACGGTGATGTGACCGTCAGGGGCACGGATGGGTTCGATGGAGGTGACCTGCACGCCGGCGGGCAGAACGGTTTCCATGGCTTCCATGGCAAGGGTCCAGGAGAAGGCTTTCTCGTCGAAGAGCTGATTGAGAGCTTCGGCCTGGATGAGGACCTGAGCATTGTCGGGGTGGCGCATCATGGCCTCGGCCGCCGCGCGCTCGGCCTGGATGCGGGCGATCTGGCCGTCGAGAGAGTGGTCGCGGGCGCGTGCATCATTGGCCTGGCGGTCGAAGAGATGGAGGCCGAGGAAGAAGAGGAGACAGAGCACGACGAGCGCGGCCATAGCGATGCGCAGCCGCTTGAGCGCCGGACCGATGTTGGCGTAGGGGCGGGAGGCGAGATTGATGGTGATGCGCATCGAGTCAGCTCGCTCCGGCCAGCGCGCCTGCGACGCCGGCAAAACAGATTTGAGGGAGTGCGGTCATGGCGCCTTCACTGGGACGCGAGGCCCACTCGACGACGGAGAGGTCGGGGTCGCTAATGGAGGCCGCGAACTCCGCGGCGTCCTGAGTTCCCGCGTAATAGAGCGTGCGTGGCCGCGAGCCGAGCTTGTCTTCAAAGTAGGCGGAGGCGACGGCGATGCTGCGCTGAATTTCGGCGATACGTTGTGCGGAATCATCGGGAAGATCGAGGGTGCGATAGAGGAGCAGCTCCTGGCCGGTGGCGATGGAGGTGGTGATGGCGTGCGCGCTAAGGTTGGCGGCCATGATGGCTTCCATGGAGTCGAAGGCCTCAAGCGCGGCGAGCGAGGAGGAGAGGACAGCTCCGGGCTCATAACCGGCGGCACGAACGGCGGACTCGTACTCGGCGAGGATGGGGCCGGGCACGACGGCGGAGAGGACTTTGCATTCAGATTCGGTCTGGGACAACAACTGATAACTGACGCCGGCGTGCTCGACTTCGAAGGGGACCATTTTGCGCAGGCGAAAGCGCACGACGGGGAGAGCCTCGGCGGCTTTGGCGGGGAGGGAATCAAAGTCGAGGACGAAGACGCGGACGATGGTGTCGGGAAGGACGATGGTCACGGAGCGGGTGCGGGGCGAGACATCATCGAGGGCTGAGCGGATGGCGTCGGTGACGGCTTCGGGCGCGCGCAGGTTGGGCTCTTCAATGCCGGGAACGATCGCGCCCGGGGGTAAAGGAACGAAGGCGTAGACGTGGCCGTGTGCCAACTCGGATGCGCCGCGCCGGGCGCGCGCGGCGGGACGAGCAGCGGCGAGGACGCCTTCCGGCGAGATCTCGACGGCGACCGGCGGACGGCCTGCGGGGAGCGCGGTGAGTTTCGTTTTGTTCAAGAACGGTGCCAAGTACGAGTCTCCGATTCGGTTTCTGCTACAACCCTTTGATTCCATCAGGGGCTAAAGCCCCGCGTCGGTTCGGCGCGGTTTTCGGCACGACTAAAGTCGTGCCCTGACACTTCGTGCGGTCGCGATGCTTCGATGCAACCCATTGCCTCCGTTCTAGCGTGACGCCTCAATAAATGTAACCTTGTTGATCTCCTTGAGTGTAGTGACGCCGCGGCGAACGCGCTCGATGGCGGACTCGCGGAGAAAGCTCATGCCCTCCTTTTGCGCCTGCCTGCGAATTTCCGACGTTGGTTTTTTGGCGAGAATGATTTCGCGGATGGTGTCAGTAAGGTCGAGCAACTCGTGGATGGCGGTGCGGCCGCGATAGCCGGTGCCGCCGCACTCCATGCAGCCGGAGCCCTCGCGGAAGTCGAAGTCGCGCCACTCGGCGGGGTCGAGGCCGCTCGAGAGGAGGAACTCGTCGGGGTGATGAACGGTGTGGCCGCAGTACTCGCAGACGGTGCGCACCAGGCGCTGGGCGAGGATGCAGTTGAGCGCGGAGACGAAGTTGTAGGCTTCGACGCCCATGTTGAGGAAGCGGCCGAGGACGTCGACGACGTTGTTGGCGTGGACGGTGGTGAAGACGAGGTGGCCGGTGAGCGCGGAGTTGATGGCGATCTGCGCGGTCTCCTGGTCGCGGATTTCGCCGACCAGAATCTTGTCGGGATCGTGGCGCAGGATGGAGCGCAGGCCGCGCGCGAAGGTGAGGCCCTTCTTCTCATTGACGGGAATCTGCGTGATGCCGCGAATTT
>JBEKWT010000083.1:0-12582 GCA_049512795.1 Occallatibacter sp. | reverse complement strand
GATCCAGGCCGGCCAGTAGGCCGGTTGTGTCCGGAGGCACTTGATCCGGACGCGGGGAAGAGTACAATTTTTTTGCCCTGGCAGCGGCAGGTTTTAGCCGCACCCGGCTGCTAAGTTTCCAGGCACGGCCTGTTGGCCCAAGCCTGAAGGAGAAGGATACGAACATGATTGGAACCGCACGTTTTTGGGCGCTCGCGGTGACTCTAACCGGGATGGTCATTGGCATGAGCGGCTGCAACCAGCTCCTGGCCCGCGACCAGTTGAACAAGGGATGCGACGCCTATAAAGCCGGTCACTACGATGAGGCAATCGAGCACTTCCAGAAGGCCACCGAGCTCGATCCCAAGCTGCCCATGGCCAAGACCTACCTGGCCACCGCTCTTGAGCAGGATGTAGCCCCGGGAGTGACAACACCCGACAACATGAAGATCGCCAACCAGGCCATTGACATGTTCAAGGAAGTTCTGACCGAAAAGCCCAACGATGTCGATAGCATGAAGAAAATCGCGGGCATCTATTTCAGCATCAACGACATGGACGATGCCGAATCCTGGCAGAAAAAGGTTCTGGATGTCGATCCCAGCGATCCCGAGGCAGCTTATACCATCGGCGTGATTGACTGGAAAAAGGCGCACCAGAACAAGCTGAATGCGCTGCAGGCCGCAGGCCTCAACGATGACGGCAAGGGCAATGTGAAGGCTCCGAAAAAGGTGATGGAGCCGCTGGCCCAGCAAAATGCGCCGCTCGTCGACGAAGGCTTGAAGTACCTCAACATGGCCGTCAACGATCGTCCCAATTATGACGACGCCATGCAGTACCTGAATCTCATCTACCGCAACAAGGCGGACGTGGACTACGGCAACGCCGCTGCCGTCACCGAGGATCTGGCTATGGCCCAGCAGTGGAGCGACAAGGCCATGGACACGCGCAAGACCAATGAGGCGAAGAAGAACCAGGGTCCCGGCGGCATCACCATCGACAACAGCGGCCAGATGCACTAGACGTCACGATCTCATGCGGCAACCACACCACACGGCCTCTGCTCCCCGCGGGGGCCGATTTTCCCTGGTCCGAATCTTACCTGTTCCGACGTGTTCCCGAGGTGTTTCTTTGAACCGAATTCTGACCCGAACTTCCCGCTTCACGCGAATCATTGCGCTCCTGTCAGCTTTTTTTGTGCTTTCCGTTGTGTCCTCGCCTGCCCAGCAGCCGGCTCCCGGAGAAGTGCCTCATCCTTCCGCGATGAACGCCGTTCAGTCATCCGGCGGCTTCGTCGCCACCAACGATCGCGAGACGCTTGAAATTACGGTTTGCGGGGATTCTCTCATCCACGTCACGGCGCGGCCCGTGGGTGCGCCGCCGGCGGCGGAATTCCAGCCGTGGATGCTCGCGCCGGCTGAAACCTGCCCCGGCGCCGCCTTCCAGTTCAGCGAATCCAAAGGATCCGCCAGCCTGACCACGGCGCAGCTCAAGGTTTCCTTGTCAGAGGAAGGCGGCAACCTGAGCGTTCGCACCGCAGAGGGCCAGGAACTTTTGCATGAGCGACCGAACCTGCCACGCACCTATCGCCCTTCTGAGGCGACGGGGCTTCTGCACGTTGAAGACCGCTTCGGCCCCGACGCCACGGAGGCGCTCTACGGGCTCGGCCAGCATCAGAGCGGGATGTTCAACTACCGCGGCAGCGTCGTCGAGCTTGGCCAGAACAATACCGACGTAGCCATACCACTCGTCGTCTCCAGCAAGGGATACGCCATCCTCTGGAACACGGCCTCGTTCAGCTACTTCGACAACCGCTTCCCGCTGGAAATGAATCTGGAATCGATGGCCGTGCCCCAGATCGACTACTACATCCTTTACGGCCCGCAGATGGACTCGATCATCCACCTCTATCGTTCCTTGACCGGACACGTTCCGCTCTTTCCCGAGTGGGCTTATGGCCTCTTCCAGTCCAAAGACCGCTACAGAACTCAAGCAGAAATCCTCTCCATCGCGGCCGAATACCGTTCCCGCCACATTCCCCTCGACGCCATCGTGCAGGACTGGTTCTGGTGGAACAACGGCGGCAAGGGCGACCCGGTCTACAACTCGGGATACACCGATGTTCCCGCCGAACTGAAGACCCTCCACGACGAGCACATCCACGCGATGATCTCGGCCTGGGCGCTGATGGACTCGACCAGCGAGAATTTCAAGCAGATGGTCCGGAACGGCTTTGAGATCGATGCCACGCAGGCCTACGACCCCACCAATCCCGCCGCCCGGGACTTCTTCTGGAACCAGTTTGTGGGCAAACTCTTCGCCCAGGGTTGGGACGCCTTTTGGCTCGACAGCTCCGAACCAGAGGAAGCCTGGCCGCACCTGGGCGACGCCGTTCTCCGCGACAAGCAACTCCACATCGGAAGCGGCCTGGAGTACACCAACGTCTTCCCCCTGGCGCACACGGCAGGCGTTCAGGCGCACTGGCTGCAGACAAACCCCGACAAGCGCGTCTTTTTGCTTACTCGCTCGGCCTTCATGGGCCAGCAGCGCGTTGGCGCCGCAGTCTGGTCCGGCGACGTCTACAGCAGTTGGTGGGCACTGCGCCGCCAGGTTCCCGCGGGCCTCAACTTCGCGCTCTCCGGCAACCCTAACTGGACGACTGATATTGGCGGCTACCATCCCCTCAACTACGCGCAAACTATCCCGCCGGGCTATCAGGAGCTCTACGCGCGCTGGTTCGAGTTCGGCGCTTTCTGTCCCGTGTTCCGCACCCACGGTCATCGCGACCGCAACGAGCTCTGGGTCTACGACCAGGTGTTTCCCGCGCTTTTGGCCGTCGACCGCCTTCGCTACCGCCTCTTGCCCTACATCTACTCATTGGCCTGGAAGGTCTCGAGCGACGACTACACCATTCAGCGCCCGCTGGTGATGGATTTCCGCGAAGATCCGGCGACTTTCGAGATCGGCGACCAGTTCATGTTCGGGCCTGACCTTCTCGTGAGCCCGGTGCTCACCCAGGGCGCCACCCAACGCACGCTCTACTTACCGGGAGTCGGCACGCGCTGGTACGACTTTTGGACCGGCCTCCATGACGTGGGCGGGTCGACGGTCGTCGTCGACGCCCCACTCGATCACATTCCTCTCGCCGTCCGCGCGGGTTCGATCCTGCCCCTCGGCCCGGTTATCGAATACGCGGGCCAGGCCACCGATCCAATCGAGCTGCGCGTCTACCCCGGCGCCGATGGCAACTTCACGCTCTACGAAGACGAGGGCGACAGCGACCGATATGAGAAAGGCGCTCACGCCACAATCCCGATCCATTGGTACGATGCCACGCGCACTCTTTCGATCGCCAGCCGCCAGGGAAGCTATCCCGGCATGCCTTCGGACCATACCTTCAATGTGGTGATTGTCTCTTCAGGTCACGGCGTAGGCCCCGACGCAACAGTCACTCCTGACAGGGCGATCCATTACACCGGTTCCGAGACTGAGGCGAAGTTCTAGAGCGGAACTAGAGTAACCGTGTTCTATTGAGTTTTGGCGCAGGGTCGTCGCTCGCTGATGGTCGCGTCGACTGGAACTCAGTGCATTCGGGATTCACCGACTCTGGTTCCGCTGTAATCGGATGAAAGACGAGCGCGATCTATTTCCCCGTCTGCTTCAGGATCTGCTCGGCGAGAAAATTGCGAACCTTGGCGCCGTCGGTCAGCGTCTCAAGGTAGGCCGTCTGCAGTAGCTGCTTTTGGCTGTCGTGGAGCGACTGGTGAATGGCTTGCTGTACGCGGGGATCGTTTAGCTCCCGCTGCCCCGCAGGCTCGCGCGAAATCAGCTTGAAAATGGCGTAGCCGGCGACTTTGTGTCCTGAGTCGTATTCCGGAATCGCGTCGGTAAACTGGTCCGGCTTGAGCTTGCTGATCGCGTCGTAGACCTCCGTATCGGCCTTGAGTTGCGACTCGCGCACAAATCCCATGTCGCCGCCGTTCGATGCGGTATTGGGATCCTCGGATAGGTTCACCGCCACGGTTGCGAAGTCCACCCCACTCTCCAGCTGGCTGTACGCAGCGTCGATTTTTCTCTTGGCGTCGCCGTCGTTCGCGGGCTTTTCGCCCTGCAGATTTGGCGATTGCTGTGCGGGTGCGGTTGTCACCACGATCTGCGCCAGATGATACTGCGGCTCGATCAGGTTGAAGTCCGCCTTATGAGCCGCGTAGAAAGCCGCAATCTGTGCGTCGGTGATGTTGATCTTCGACTCGATCTCCTTATTCATCAGCTTGGTTTCAGTCAACCCGCGCCGAATGTCGCGCTTGAAGTCTTCGAGCGACAGGTTGCGTTGCTTCAGCATGTCGTTGAACTGCTCGTCGGTATAAGGCGCGTGGATCTCCGTTAGCTTCGCGTTCACGTCTTCGTCGCTGGCGGTCAGGTTCAGTTTGGCGGCTTCCTGTTGCAGAATCTCGTCCTGGATCATCTGGTGCAGTACGCTAAGCCGCCGGATATCGGCTTCTTCTGTTGATGGCTTTTGCGGGCTGTCTCCCAGGCTGCTTTGGTAATTCCTCTCGAGGTCGGCGCGCAGAATCTCCTTGCCATTCACCGTGGCCACGACGTCGGCGGAAGGCGACCGGTGGCAGCCTGCAATGGCGGAGAATAGAACGCCGCTTCCGATTGCAACAGCGGCAATACTGGCGCGTATTCGAAGACTGGATGCGACTTGCAAGCTTATCTCCTATGGGGGTCGCTAAATCCCCGGCAGTCTAGGATAAATCCCTGTAGCGGCAGGCGGATAGTCCCCAATGAGTCATTTGCCCGCGCCAGCCGGCCCTGAGGCTACCGGAGCCTGTGCCGGCGCCGGCTTCGGCGGTGGTTGCTCGCCCACCGCGCGCAATGCCCGGTCGATCACCATCCATACTTCGTCCTCGGGGACAGCACCGCCATTCACCTTTTCGCCATTTACATAAGCTGCCGGCGTTCCCTCAATCCCCAGAGACTCGGCAAGCTTGGCTGAGGCCAGAATCTGCGTCTGATCCTGTTTGGCAATGCAGGAGTTCAGGGTAGTCTCGTCGAGTTTGCCCAGCGTGGCCTCCTGCCGGGCAATGCGGTCCAGTGCGGCAAAACTTTTTGTCAGATCGCGGTCGCTGCCCGTGACCTCGTCTCCGTGGGCATGAAGGTAATCCACGTAGGCCCAGTAAACATCGCCGCTCTGAGCCGCCAGGCAATTGGCATCCACGGCCGCATGCATCGCCCATGGGTGTATCTCCGTCAGCGGATCGTCCTTATAGACGAACCGCACCAGGCCCTTGTAATGCTCGAACGTGGAGGGAAACAGCTCCTCGTGCAGGCGCGCGCAGTAGCCACATTCCAGATCGTCGAAGTTCACCACCGTCACCTTGGCGGCGGGATTGCCCCGAATGGGACGGCCCGCGATCGGAATTGCATCGGCGGGATCCTTGGTCAGGTCGAATGTGTCGAGGTGGACTAATTTCGTGCTGTCGGTGGAGATCAGGAAGTTGACCACCTGCACGCTGGATCCGTGCGTGATCGTGACAGGCAGCGTCTCATAACCCGTGAATTGACTCGGGGTTCGGGCGCCAAAGGTGATCGTCACGTCTTCAGGCATCTCGAATTGGGAGCGGACCAGAACCTCAATGCGGTGGTCGAGGGCTGGGTCAGGGGCTGAAGGAGCGGTGTTCTGTGCCTTGCAGCCCGCGGTCAGACCAAGGACCAGCAATCCGGCCAAAAAACGAAAGCGTAACAATATGCATTCCTCTCTGGAAAGGATACTCCAGCAGGGCGTCCCGCAAGCCCGGTAAACCCGCTCTCTCGGGCGGCAAGAGATGGACGCGCAAGACGAAGAAAAGCAAGCGGAACCGCGCATTCGGCGATCGATTCTCGCGCCCGCTTCCACAACCCGGCCACGGACCACTGATCGCCAACCACTAACCACTAATCACTAATCACTAATCACTAATCACTAACCACTGGTTTTAGTACGCCGGCGGCAGTGTGGGATCGCGAAAGATCGAATTGGCGCGCCGGATATCGCCTACAGCGCCGAAGTTGGCCAGGGTAAAGCTGTAAAGCCACTGTGTTTCATCGCGGCTGGTTGTGCCAATCGTTCCCAGCTCGAAGCGCCGGTAACCGGCGGTCAATCCGCAGCAGTTCCAGTTATAGACTGCCTGCACGCCGCCGTATTGCACCTCGTGCTGCACAAAGTCGTAGCCGCCGTTCAACGCCAGGTTCAATCCTTTCCCGCTGGGTTTGCCGATCTCGAGAAACGGCTGCAACTGCTGGCTCTTGATCACCGAAGGTGCGCCGCTGCTGGCTCGTTCGTCTACGGCATTCAACAAGGCATGGCCGATTCCCACCGTCGTCCGGCCAAAACTATAGCCGGCAAAGAGATTGTTTGCGGCGATTCGGCCGGCGATGGAGTCGTAATCCAGATCCCATTGAACGCGCAGATTGTCGATCGCTTCAAAGCGAACGCGTGAGACCAAGGGCGCTATGTTGCGCGGCGAGGTGAGAAAAGTCGGCGCCATCAGATCGAGTGTTGCATTAAAGACATTTCGCCGTCCGGGGATGAGCGCGCCGCCGAAGTTGGGATCGATGAAGTACTCCTGCGCGATTTGCCAGGAAGCCCACTCGCGCTGTGTATTCGCGCACGGCTTCCCGGCCCCGCCGTCGTCCGCGGTCTTTTCATCGCCGGTTTTGCAGGGTTGCGTGTCTGTCGGCCGCAGGTAGAACCGCTGGGTGAGCGAGAAACCGGCCTCGTTTACGTCGGTCGCAATGTCGGTGGTGTCGAAGAGAAGCACATCGCGAGCCTTCGCTCCAATTCCGCTGACATAGTTGTAGGTCAGCTCGGGCTCGATCACGTGGCGAAGCTCGCGATGCCAGAAGGGAAGCTCGAATTCGCGCTCCATCGCGGGCGCGCGGATGTCGACCGACGCTTCAAGGTCCGTGCGGTTGAGCGTGCTATGACTGATCTCGGGAACAATGTAAGGGCCGGTCAAAGTGGGGACCTGGCCGTTGGTGTAAGCCGTGTCGCGAAGCGCAACCTCGGGAACGAAGCTCCATCCTCCGGCTGTGAACGGCATGGAAAGATGCGGATAGAAATCCAGCCGCACCACGTTGCGGGAGTGAAAGAACGGCTCGGAGCGGTTCAGATAGCTGAGCGACGATCCCAGTCCCCAATAGAGTTGTGAGCTTCCCAGCGGACGATCCAACACATCGTAGCGCAGCATCGGAAGGCGCAGAATTTTCACCTCGTTGCCGTTCGTGGTGCTGGCGAAGGATTGGAAGCGATCCAGCCAGACTGTCGGAATCCTGCCGTCGCGATTGTGCGTCAACACCACTTCGCTCGACACCTCGGAGCTGATGGCCTGCGAGTAGTTGTCGTCGAAGACCAACCGGTAGACGTAGCTCGACAAATACTCAACGCCGCCCGCAACACGCGTAGCAGGCGACAGATCCTCGCGCCCCAACAAGCTCACATCCAATCCGCCCTGGTTCACGAGCTCATAGCCGACCGGACCGGCGAGTAGATCCGAGAGGGCTGCCGCATGGCTGGCCAGAGTGTTGCCCACTTCCTCTTTGACTCCGCGGTCGAACAGCGCATTCCAGCGCGCGGTCAGGTGGTCGAGACCAGGACCCTTGTAACGAAAGTCGCCATTCGGCGCCCATCCGCGCTTGCTGTAGTACTCGGCGCCTATGACCATGTCCATGCTGCGATTAATCGCCCAGTACATCTGTTCGCCAAGGGTGACGCCGCGAATCGAGGATCCGACACTGACCACCGGTGTCAGCAGCCCGCTCGCCCGGCCTGTCTCATTGGCCGGATGGTCCAGATAGGGCAGGTAGAAAACGGGCACGCCGAGAAATTCAAAAAATGCATTCGAGGTCGAGGCCTTTTTGTCGTCCAGTGCGATGGCGTGGGCGATGATCCGCCAGTCGGGATGGGGAAGACGGCAGTTCGTGATCGAGCCATCGATGATCTTGAAGTCACCCTCGCCGGTCTGCAGCAGCACGCGGCCCGAGAACAGCAACGGATTAGGCGTCGAATACACCACCGTGTGTCCCATCCTGCGCACGCCCTGCGAGCCGCTTACGTTGTAGAAGCGCGCGGTATGCATGTTCAGACGCATATCGCCATGGCTGGCGTTGATGAGCACGTCGTTGGGCCCGCCGGAAAGCTGTAGGTTGCCATCCGCTTCCAGCTCCGTCGTCTTCCGGTCGTACACCACGCTGTCGGCGCGAATCACGTAGTCGCGGTAGTGAACCACCACGTCGCCAGTCAAGGTCAACGTATCGCCGGCCCACTCCTGGCGCTTCGCCGTCCACTCCACAGGCGTTCCGGCTTCGGGCGTCGGCTCCGGTTTGGCCAGTGGCACCAATTCCTGGCTCGGATCGTCGGGCAGAGCATTTGAAGCCGAAACGTTGGCTGTCTGCGGGGCGCTGCTCGTCTCACTTTGCGGCGAAAGTAGCGCATTGGTCAACACTTCGGTGGCCTGTGCGCCTAGTCGCAGGTGACAGACGGCCAGCAGCGTGATAAATACTATGTTACGAGGACACATCCAAGTCCATGACCGGTGCAAGGCTCAGCATAGCAAAGCCGGCTGCATGGATTGAGATATGTGCCGCGTTGCTCTGGTAACCTACAAAAAACCCGGATCGCACGCATATCGGCTCAGAGCCCGTGGTGACATCTGCCTTTATCCGCAATCTCCTTCCCTTGGTTGAAGAAAAACGGCACGCGCAATGTTTCGATCTCAGATCGGGCATCGGCGCAAGTGAACGGGGCGCTATGAACCGGCGCTTTGGACGCGCCTATTGGAGAAGGGGCAAAAAAGAGCTTTGAGCACTTCGGTCAATTCAGCAACTTTCTTTCCGGATTGGAAGCAGGAGATCAATCGGCGCGTTGGCGCTCATATGGGAAACAAAACGAAATCGACAAGCCCTTCCCAGACCGTGCAGGATAGCGGGTCAGCCCGCGCCAGCCGGGCCGCGCAAGCCGCGGCGCGCGTGGCCGAGCGCTATGCGCAGGCTCCCAGCTACAGCGCAATGCTGGCGGAAGAAGCTCGCGCCGCTGTTCGCGCCGCCGAAGCCGCGTCGAAAGCTGCTCAGGAAGCGCAAGCAGCCGTTCAGTACATGCTCGAAGGTCTCGAGGCTGCATCAACGCCTGAACTTATCCGGCAGCCCGAAGCCGCAGCCGCAACTACGTTCACGCCGCAGGGGACGGCCGATCACCTCATCTTTGACGTAAGCCAGATGCTTTCTTCCGGCCTTCAGGCGGAGCAAATTGCCGAAGGAAGTGACGAACTTCGCGGCGTCGACCAGCCGATCTACGCCAATCTCATTCAATTCCCGCGCGAGATGGTAGCCACCCGCAGAATGCGCCCGCGGCTCGCCGAGGGTCCCCTTGCTTCCGCGCCGCCCCAGGCCCAGTTGAGCATCTTCGAAGTTGACCCGGAGAGCATCTCGACGCTGCCGGCGCCCGCAATCGACGAACCTGCCGCGCCCGTGTGGATGCGCGCGGAGTTCGCGACGATAGAAGTAGCGCCGCAGACGGAAGAGGATCTTTTCGACGAACCCGCTCCTCAAGATCTGCCGCAGAATCCCATCCGGCTCGCGCCCTTGAGCCGCCGTTTGATGGCCCTCATTGTCGACGCCAGCCTCGTTCTCGCGGTAATCGTGTTTGCCGCAATGCAGTTTGCCTCTCACGCGAAGCAAATGCCAGGCCTCCGTACGATCGAGCTGGGCGCAGCGCTTGCCGTCTTCGCCATCGGCGCCGGTTATCAAACGCTGTTCCTCACGCTTGCCAGGGCCACACCGGGCATGAGCTACGCCGGCCGGTTCGGGCGCGTTATGGCGCTGCTACTGTCTGTTCTTCCGCTTGGCCTGGGCCTGGTCTGGGCTCTGTTCGATGACGATCACCTCATGGGCCACGATCGCCTGTCGAAGACCTACCTGCGGAAACGGTAACGGCTTCGGCCATTCCGCTCAAATTCGTACATCCCTGCAGATAAACCCGAAAACTTGTTGGACGGGTTCGTTTGGCATATACTGATGTATATGCCAACACGGAG
This sequence comes from Occallatibacter sp., assembly GCA_049512795.1. Taxonomy (GTDB): domain Bacteria; phylum Acidobacteriota; class Terriglobia; order Terriglobales; family Acidobacteriaceae; genus Telmatobacter. Next base: position 2,530 of record JBEKWT010000083.1, on the reverse strand, counting down.
CGCCTATGCCGAGAACCGCCAAAATCTTCATGAATAACCGGAGTCAGGCAGTCCGGCTGCCGAAAGAGTTCCAGTTCAAGACCTCCGAGGTGTTCATCCGCAAGGAAGGTGACGAGGTGGTTCTTTCTCCCCGCCCGAAGCACTGGTCTGACTACTTTGCATCGAAGGCAATAGCTTCTAAGGAGTTTATGGAGGGTGTTGAAGATCTGCCAGTGCAAGAGCGGAAGTTCTAATGGCAATCTACCTGCTTGATACGGACATCGCATCGTTCATCATGAAGCGAGTGAGTCTTGGCGCGATTCGTCGCCTTCAGGCACTGCCCACAGACGCGACATGTATTTCGGCTATTGTCGAGTCCGAATTGAGATTCGGCATTGCAGTTTCGCCACGCCCGCAGAAAGACCAGTCAGCGCTGGACGAGTTCCTCGAATATATGGAAGTGCTTGACTATCCAGCAGCAGCATCAATCGATTATGGCCTGATAAGGGCGGATCTTAAACGACGCGGGATCATGATCGGTTCAAACGGTCTCCTCATCGCGGCGCACGCGCGCTGCCTCGGTATGACGCTCGTGACCAACAATACTCGCGAGTTCAAACGCGTTCCTGGCCTCAAGATCGAGAATTGGGCCTGACCAATCTTGTTGTGGGCGAGCCGATCGTGGTGATTGCTAATGGTCCGCCAGCGCCCGCAGCGCGCTCACGCCCGCACCGATCAGCGCCGTCTCGTCGTCCGGTTGCAGAATCTCGAGTGAGAAGCTCTGCAGCGGACTCATCCGCACCATGGTTTCCAGGTGGCTGCGCAACCGTTCCAAATCCAGGAATCCGACGTTGCTCCCGGTAAAGTAGAAGCGCCCCGGTCCAGCCAAATGGATAAACGACGCGGTCGCAGCGGCTAAAGCGCGGTGCCACAGGTCGACAAACTCGCGGCAGCGCGCATCACCCTGCTTCGCGTTGGCAAACACCTCTTCCGGCTCCAGATCGAGAAAACGCAGTCGCATGGCGCGATGGCCCATGATGCCCTCCAGGTGACCCGCGCCGCCGCAGCCGCAGTAACGTTCTTTGGGGTCAAGAGTGACGGTGATGTGCCCGCCCTCCCAAACGCCATCCGCGTATGGCCAGCGCCCATAGCCGATGCCTTTGCCGATTGTCCAAACCCGCGTAAGCTTGTCGAGCTTTCCCCGCGTGGCGGCCACGCCGGCTGCGATGGCGTCCGCATCGTTCGCTATGTGAACCGGCGCTCCTATTCCACGTTCCTCCAACGCCTTTGCCAGCTCTTCAGCCAGGCGCATGCCTTTCAGTTGCTTCAGATTCGGCGACTCCTCAATCACGCCTGAGCGAACGATTCCCGGCACAGCCACGCCGATCGCATCGGCCTTCGCCGCTCCACTGCCGGCCGTCACGCCCGCAAGGGTGCTAATGAGCCCGGCCAGGATCTCGACCAATTCGCCGCCGGGGAGTGCGTCGAGCTCATTCGCCGCTTCAGGGTCGCTGGGATAACGCAGCAACTTGCCCGTCAGCCGCTGATCCTCAAGCCTGCCGGTCACAATATGGCTGGTCATCACGACACCGATTGCCGTGGTCATTCAAGCCCTCCTTGGGAAAGGGAGAGAAGTTTGGGTTCTTACTCAACAACAATCAACGACTAGCTGGCCTTCGAGAAATCCAACGGTCTTCACACCACGAAAAAGAAGCTAATCGCTAATGGCTGAAAGCTGATCCTACTCCGTCTGGTACTTGTGCAGCCGACCCAGGCCATTGAACGCCGCCACTTTGTAGCACTCCGCCAATGTCGGGTAATTGAAGACGGTATCGATGAAGTAGTCCACCGTGCCATCCAGCGTCATTACAGCCTGCCCGATGTGCACCAGCTCGCTGGCCTCCTCGCCGATAATGTGCACGCCCAGAACCTTGCGCGTGTCGCGATGAAAGATGAGCTTCAACCTGCCCGTTGTGTCGCCGCGAATCTGACCGCGAGCCACCTCGCGATAATAGGCCATGCCCACCTCGTACGGCACATCCTCGCCCGTCAACTGCTCCTCGGTCTTGCCGATGAAGCTGATCTCGGGAATGGTGTAAATGCCATAGGGATAAAAGCTGGGGTTGGAGCTCGCCGTCGTGTCGCCGAAGGCGCGCGCCGCCGCGATCCTTCCCTGTTCCATTGACACGGAAGCCAGCGAGGGGAAGCCCACCACGTCACCCACCGCGTAGATATGTCCAACCTTGGTCTGGTAGTGCTCGTCCACTGCGATGCGGCCGCGCTTGTCCGCTTCAAGACCGGCCGCGGCCAGGTTCAGGTCGTCCACATTGCCCTGCCGGCCCACGGCATAGAGCAGCGCATCGCCCGAGACTTTCTTCTTGCTTTCGAGGTTGGCGACCACCGTGCCTGGCGACGGTTCCTCCACGCTTTCTACCTCTTCGCCGAGCCGCATAGTGACTCGCGCATCGCGCAAGTGGTAGCTGAGCGCCTCAATAATTTCCTGGTCGGCGAACTCGAGCAGCCGGTTGCGCTTTTCGATCAGCGTGACGCG
>JBEKWT010000082.1:0-10025 GCA_049512795.1 Occallatibacter sp. | reverse complement strand
GCGAAAGGATCTCGAGCCGTGAGAGTGCGACCACTGGAATCTCCGTCCCCTCGGCCAGACCTTTGACGGCGCTCAGCCCGACCCGGACACCGGTAAAACTGCCCGGCCCATTGACGACAACAATCCCGCCCAGTTCTCGAAGCTCCGTACCCGCCGATCGCAGCAACTCGCCCACGGCGGCCACCAGCGTCGTCGAGTACGTGCGCCCAGCCAGCTCGATTTGCCCGAGAATCTCGAGGTCGCGGCCCGGCAGCCGGCCGAGCGCCACCGAACCAGACGGCCCGCAAGTGTCAATTGCGAGAATCAGGCGCCCGAGAATCCGCCCCGCATCCGGCACAACGCCTCCTCAGACCGCGGCTAGCGCCTGATCGAGGTCTGCGATCAGGTCTTCCTTGTCCTCGATGCCAATCGAGAGCCGGATGCGCCCCTCGTTGATCCCCATCGATCGGCGCACTTCCTCGCTTACCGAGCCATGCGTCGTAGTGGCTGAGTGCGACGCCAGCGACTCGACCCCGCCCAACGATTCCGCATTGATGAAGATCTTGATCGCCGTCAGAAACCGCGCCGCTTCCTCGCGCGATTTGAGCTCAAAGCTCATCATCGATCCGAAGCCCTTTTGCTGTTTCACAGCCAAATCGTACTGCGGGTGAGTCTTCAACCCCGGATAAGCCAGCTTGCTTACTTTCGGATGCGTAGAAAGGAACTCCGCCACCGCCCTGCCATTCTCCTCATGCTGCTGGATGCGCAGCGGCAAAGTCTTGATGCCGCGCAGCACAAGGAAGCATTCAAAGGGAGACATGACGCCGCCGGCCGCCTTCTGAATGAGCAGAAAGCGCTCCTTATGCTCGGGCTTTGACCCGATCAGCGCTCCGCCCAGGCCGTCGGAGTGGCCGTTCAGGTATTTCGTAGTCGAATGCATCACGATGTCGGCGCCGAGTTCCAGCGGGCGCTGCAGCGCGGGCGACAGGAACGTGTTGTCCACGCTCACTTCAACGCCACGCGCGTGAGCGATCTTGGCGACGGCCGCAATATCGGTGAGCACCATGAGCGGGTTGCTGGGCGTTTCAATGTGCACGAGCCTGGTGTTCGGCTTCATCGCCGCTTTCACGGCGTCCGGGGCGCTCGTATCCACATACTCAATCTGGATGCCGTAGCCGCTTACGATCTGATCGAAGAGCCGCACTGTACCGGCATACACGTCGCGCGAGCAGACGACATGATCGCCCGCTTTGAGCATCGCCACCAGCGCGGAGATGGCGGCCATTCCGGTCGTGAATGCATGCCCGCTCGTGCCGCCCTCCAGCGTGGCCAACGCCGTCTCGAGGCGGTCGCGCGTGGGGTTGCCGGCGCGCGAGTAGTCCCAGCCGCGGTCGCTGCCGATGCCGGTGAGTTCAAAGGTCGAGGAAAGATAGACGGGCACATTCACCGCTCCGGTGAGGGGGTCAGGGTGCTGCCCGGCATGGACGGCGAGGGTTGAGTACTTGTATGGAGACATGGCGTATCTGCGAGCTCCTGGCGTTTAGCTATAAGCTTATCGCGCGTAGCATTGGGGCCGGCCCGCGAAACCATTGGATGACGATTTGCGCAAGCTGAAATGCATTAACGGCAGTCAAACTGCAACCGACAGGGCGATTCTCGGGGCGATTCTCGAATCCGGTACCGCTACGTGAACTGGCTGCGGAACACCGCTTTGATGTGCGCCAGGCGCGCGCTGAGCGCGTCGGATTCTTCCTTGAGGCCGAGCCGGTTGGCCAGCCCGATGGCATCGTAGTAGCACTCCTTGGCGTCGCTGTAGCGGGCATTGGCATCACTTGGCGAATGCGCCTCGTACATGTCGTCGTAAGCCTTCTCGCCCATCGCCTTGAGATGCGCGAGTTGCTCCAGTTCAGCCCCTAGCTCCGCTTCATCGGGCATGTCGATAATTTCCTCGGCCGCCATTTCCTCGGCCCTCTATTTCTTCGACGCTCTACTTCTCCATCGCCGCCGTCTGTTTTGCTGTGCGCACCACCGGGTAATAGCCGGTGCGGGTGCGGACTGTGAGCTTGCCCGATCCTTTGGACTCGGCCGTCACTTCCACACGCCTGAAGCCCGGCACCGTCGTCGGCTTCGTCGAGTGATAGCCCAGCGTGTACTGGCTGCGGATATCGCGCGCCACCTCGGCGGCGATCTGATCGATCTGGTCGATGGACTTGGGGAAAAAGGCCATACCGCCCGTTTCCTGTGAGAGCATCTCCAGCGCTCGCCGCGCGTGGCGCACTTCGGCGCGCGTCATCTCGTCGCCAAAAAGCAGTCCTATCGAGTAAATCACCGGGCCGGAGAGCTGCTGCACCTTGTAGATAGTCTGCTCCAGGTCCGAGCTCGACGCGTTGTCCTCGCCGTCGGTGATCAGGATGAGAACCTGCTTGGGCCGTTTGGCATCGGCAACCAGCTTGTCTGCAGAAGCCACCACGGCGTCGTAGAGCGCGGTGCCGCCGCGAGAATCGATGTGCGACAGACCGTCGCGCAGCTTGTTGATGTCCGATGTGAAGTCGCAATCGATAAATGCTTCATCGGAGAAGTTGACCACAAAGGCTTCGTCCTGCGGGTTCGAGGCCTCGACCAGGTCGAGCGCCGACTTATTCACTGAAGGCCGCTTGCGGTACATCGATCCGGAGTTGTCAATCACCAGCCCCATGGAAACCGGCAGATCGGTGTGCTGAAAGCTGATCAGCGTCTGCTTCACTCCATCTTCGTAGACTGCGAAATCATCCTTGGCGAGGTTCTCGACGAGGCTGGTGCCGTTGAGCACGGTGGCATTGAGCACCACTTCTTCTACGTCGGTGTGGAGCAGGTAACCCTCGCCCTCTTTTTTCATCGGACCCGAGGAGGGGGCCGGAGTTACGACGTCTGGCGAGCGGACCGGATCGGTATCGACAGTGGGCGGCGGCGACGCTTGAGTTGTCTGCGCTCCGGCTCGCGGCGCAGGCGACTGCTGCGCGGACAAAACAAGCCCTGCGGCGGCAAAATAAGCGGCCAGAATCGCGTTATTGCAGAGGCGCATAGTAGCCGGTGCGAGCATAGACCGTAAGTGGAGGAAGGCCCGGAGGCGGGTTCACCTTCACTTTCACTTTACGCCACTTGCCATCGCGGGTCAGAACTTTGGGCTTGTAGCCAATCACATACTGGTTGCGTAGCTCAGTGGAGATCTTTTCGGCGATGTCGCTCATCTCGTCAACGTCGTCGACGCGAAACAGCCGGCCGCCCGTCGCGGAACTGATGTCGTCGAGAAGCTGCGGGCCCGTGCGCTCTTCAGGGGTGGGCGCGTAGGGATCGAAGATGCCGATCGAGTAGATCTCCACGTCGGCTTCGCGCACCGCGGCCCGGACCTCGCCCTCGGTGAAGCGGGAGCGGTTGTCGCCACCGTCGGAAACCACCAGCAAGGCCTTCCGCTCGTGATGCGCGTCCTTCATCTTGGCGATGCCGTAGTAGATCGCATCCAGCAACGCGGTACGGTGGCCCGCGTGAACCGTTGCCAGCCGCGCCTGAATGTCGTCAACAGAGCTGGTGAAGTCCTCAATCAGTTCCGGCCGGTCGTTGAAGCCTATGACGAAGAATTCGTCCTGCGGATTTGCCGTCTTGATGAACTGTAAAATCGCTTCGCGGGCGCGGACCAGCTTGGACGTCATGGAGCCGGAGAGGTCAAAAATGATTCCGATGGAAACTGGGGCGTCCTCTGATGCGAAACTGGCGATCCTCTCCTCACCGTTGTTTTCGTAGACCTGGAAGTCTTCTCTTTCCAAACCTGTCACCAGCCGGTTCAAGGGGTCTGTGACTGTGACCGGGACCAGCACCATGTCCACATTCATGCGGATGAACGAGCCGGGATGGATGTGCAGCGACGCCGTTCCGGTTTCGGGAGCCGCCTCAGTCCCTTTTGGCTCACTCGCCGGCGCCGAGGCGGCAGATGGCGGCTCGACGTGCACCTTATTCAGTTGATCGTCCTGAGCGCGTGCCTGGCCGAGGCAGAAGACCATTGCCAGCGCACTCAAGCTGGCGCAGCGGCAAATTAGGGCGAGGCTGCCCACCCCGTTTGGAATCGCGTGCTGGGGAAGCTTTCTCATGAGGCACCACGGAGGGTTGAAGGCGATATTACCACTATCGGCGAGCCTCTGCTGTCAGCAGATTGTCTCAGCGGCATCGCGCAGATCGGAATCCACGCAAGCTGTGCACGTCAAGCGCTGCGATACAATCGGGACTGGGCCTACCCTTCGATCTCCGGCAGGCATCGCGGCGTAAGTGGGGCTCAGATTCCTCCGAATTAACAGGGGAGCAAGACCTTTCTCATGGCTCGTATTTATCCCTTTCGCGCCTGGCGCTACAATCCCTCGGCGGTTCGCCTGGAAGACGTGGTCACGCAGCCATACGACAAGATCACGCCGGCCATGCAACAGGCGTACTACCAGCGCAGCCCCTTTAACCTTGTCCGGATCATCCTGGGACTGCCTGAGTTATTTGACGCAGAGAAGGGTGAAAACGTCTATACGCGCGCGGCGCACGATTTTCAAGCCTGGCGCGACGAGGGCGTGTTGCTCCAGGAAAACGAGCCGTGTGTCTTTGCATATTCGCAGCGTTTCACGGTTCCTGGGACTGAAATCGTGAAGGAGCGGCGCGGATTTATTGCCCTGGGCAAGCTCCAGGACTACAGCGACCAGGTCGTCTTCCGGCACGAACAGACACTTTCGAAGCCCAAGAGCGACCGGCTCAACCTGTTGAAAGCCACGCGTGCGCACTTCGGCCAGATCTTCATGCTCTACTCCGACCCCGCAGGCAGCGTAGAAAAGATTCTCTACGAAGGCCACGGCGGCGCAGACGCCGAAGTGACCGACGAATACGGTGTCCTGCACAGGCTCTGGCGGGTAAACAATCCGGCGGAAATTCGCCTGCTGGTAACCGCCATGGGCGACAAAAAGCTGATCATCGCCGACGGCCACCATCGCTATGAAACCGCGCTGAAATACTCGAAAGATCACGAGGGCGGAGCGCATGGTAAGAGCGCCTCCAGCACGCAGCAGTTGCCGCAGCCCGAATTCCCCGAGGCAGCCGCCATGATGACCTTCGTCAACATGGACTCCGATGAACTCGTGATTCTGCCCACCCACCGCGTCGTTCACGGTCTCAACGGTTTCTTTGCCACGGCGTTCTTCAAGGCGGCCGAGGCATACTTCACCGTTCAACCGCTGCCGCCTTTTGATGCCTCTTCATTCATGGATGAGTTGATGCGCGAGACGGGAACCGCATTCGTCGCCGTCACCTGTTCCGGGGCATTTCTGCTGCGCGCCAAGCCGGATGCCATGGCCGCGGCCCTGGCCGACCTGCCCGAGCGCCAGCGGCAGCTCGACCTGACGCAATTGCACTCCGTTATTTTCGAGCGCCTGATGGGCCTGGACGCCGAAAAGGTGCGCGAGCAGACCAACCTGCGCTATCTGCGCGATGCACAGGAAGCGGTAGAGCAGGTACGCAGCGGCGCGGCCGATATCGCCTTCCTCACCAAACCCGTGACCATGGAACAGTTGAAAGAAGTGGCTTTCGCCGGCGAAGTGATGCCGCAAAAGTCGACCGACTTCTTCCCCAAGCTGCTGAGCGGCCTGGCCATTTATGCGCTCGATTGAAGACATACGGCGGGAGCTGCCGAACCTTGGCGAATCATTTTTTCTCCTGATGCGCGCCCGGTATTTCGCGCTGCGAACTGCCTGCCAAATCACCATGGGAAGTCACAATTGCCGCAGGCGGTCTTGGGCGATGGCAGCCCTCATTGCGATACCGGCATCTGGCCCGATCTTTGCGCAAGCCCCGGCTGCTGCCCCGCGCTTTGTGGTCGTGCTCGACGCGGCTCATGGCGGCGACGACGCTGGCGCACGCCTCGGCAGTGAGGCTGAGAAGGCTTACACATTGGCCCTCAGCATCAGGCTGCGTTCACTTCTCATGGCTCGCGGATTCGGGGTGGTGACCACGCGTGAATCCGATACCACCTTGGAACCCGGTTCCCGCGCCCAGATTGCCAACCACGCCAACGCACAAGCCTGCATCAGTCTGCACGCGACAGAAAGCGGTTCCGGCGTGCACCTGTTCGTCTCTTCGCTGGCTCCGGTCCAGAACGCGCACTTTGACGCGCGCTTTCTGCCCTGGAAGACCGCACAGGCAGCGTGGATCATGCGCAGCCTTTCCTTTGCCGGAGTGGTCAACTCGGCGCTGTCTCACGCCACTGTGCATGTCACTCTGGGACGGACTGCACTGCCTGCGATCGACAGCATGACTTGTCCGACGGTGGCCGTTGAGGTCGCGCCGGAGCAATCGACGGATGCACAAGGGCCAGCCAGCCTTGACGATCCGGACTACCAGGCGCGCGTGGTGGATGCGCTGGCCGCGGCCCTGGTCGAGTGGCGATCGCAAGCGCGGGAGGCAAGTCAGCAGTGATCCCTCGCCACCAGACCGTGCTTTTCATTGTCTTGCTTGCCGCCTCCGTCATCATGGGCGTACTGCTGTGGAACCAATTGCGCCGCGCCCACGATCGCCTGCTCCGCGGCGAGGATTCTGCTCCCACGCAGGCGCCCCAGGTGGCTCCGGCAGAGCAAGCCACGCTGATGGTGGCCAATGATGCTGATAACACCGTTCAGCCGCGGATTCTCTCGCTGCCGTTGCCGCAGAATCCAGAGGCCCGTGCGCGCGCCATCCTTGGGAAGTTGCTCGACCTATATGCTGCTCCCGATGCCGCGCACCCCGTGCCCGGCGGTGCAAGCTCCATCGAGCAGCTTTTTCTTGTTCCGATCGCGGACTCGAAAGGAACTGCGGCGCCCGACGGCTCCGAGCTTGCGGTCGTCAACCTGACCCCCGCATTTGCGGCTGGCCATCCTTCCGGCCTGGAAACTGAATCGCTCACGGTGCTTTCCATTTGCTCCACGCTCAACGCCAATCTGCCTCACGTGACCGAGGTGCGCTTTTTGGTCGATGGCGAGCCGCGCGCGACTCTCGCCGGCCATGCCGATTTGACGCGCACCTATCTGACCAGCGAGGACGCAGTAGCGGCCGGAGGCGGCCTGTAATGACGCGCGCAAGAATAGCCTCCGCGTGGGCTGCGCTGCTCGGCTTCGCGTTTGCACTGCGCATGGGGCTTGCCGTTGGATCGCCCAACATTTTCTATCCCGACGAGATTTTCCAGACGCTCGAGCCGGCGCATAGGTTGGCATTCGGATACGGCGTCATCTCCTGGGAGTGGAGGCTCGGCATTCGCTCCTGGGTCCTTCCCACGTTCCTTGCCGGAGTGATGCGCGCGACGGCCTGGCTTTCGGTATGGGCTTCAAAATCGCCGGGCTCGGCGTCGGCTGGTTACGTGATCGGAACGGAGATCTTTCTTTCGCTGATTTCGCTGGTCACAATCTGGTTCGGTTACGCCTGGGCAAAGCGCGCCAGCGGCACCTCCGCGGCCCTCATCGCGGCAGTCGCGTGCTCCTTCTTCTTTGGGCTGGTTTACTTTGCGCCAAAGGCGCTGAATGAAGTCGTTGCGGCCCACGTCTTGCTGCCCGGGCTTTATCTTGGCGTTTACGGCGAGCGGCTGGGCGAACGAAAGCGGCTGTTCGTTGCAGGATTGCTTTGCGCGTTGGCCGCCTGTCTTCGCATTCAATTGCTGCCCGCACTTCTGTTCGCGATGGTCTACTTTTGCTATCCGCGCTGGCGCGAGAGGATTCCTGCAGTCGCAGCCGGAGCAGCTGTTCCGGTGCTTGTCTTCGGGGCCGCGGACTGGATCACCTGGTCGTACCCGTGGCAGTCGTTCATCCGCTACTTTGAAGCGAACGTGGTCGAAGGTCCGGGCAAGCTGTTCCCGGTTCAGCCGTGGTACTGGTATTTGCTGATTCTTGTGGTGTTGCTCGGCCCGGCGGTGCTGCTGCTCTTTCACGGCGCCCGGCGAAGCCCCTTCCTCGCCATCTTCTGCGCCATCGTAGTCATTTCGCACAGCGTGATTCCGCACAAGGAGATTCGCTTTCTCTATCCGATTCTTGCCCCTTCCATCACTCTCGCCGCAATGGGGATTGTCGATCTCCTCGGGGAGATTAAGCGCGGATTGCAATTCCTCGACAATCCCAAATGGGTCGTGGCCATCGGCGTAGCGTTCCTGGCCCTCTCATCCGCGCTCCTCGCGGCTCAATGCGCGGACTGGTACAAGACCCGCTGGGGCGACGGCGCATTCGATCGCCTCAGCCGCGAGCCCGCATTATGTGGCGTAGGGATTTACCGCGCGATGTGGTGGGAGTCGGGCGGATACACGCATCTCCATCGGGATGTGCCGATCATTCCTCTGGAGAGTGCCGCGCAACTCGCCACCGATGCGCCCTCCATCAACGCGCTGATTGCTCCGGCCAATTCACCCGGCCTCCCATCCGGATTCGGGCAGTCGCAATGCTGGCAGGGAGTTTGCCTCTACGAGCGCCCAGGAGCATGCACATCGCCGGCCGCGGGCGAAGAGCTGAATGCGTATCTCATAAGGATTCAACAATGAGTGTGCTTTCCTATCTCGCAATCGCCGCATCTTCTTTTGGATGTTCCCATTCCACCCTGCTCGCGGTATCATGGTCGTGAAGTTATGACTAAAGCCGCCCGCATCACGGCCCCTTGGCCCACCTTCGAGGAGATGACACGACATCTCCGCATTCCAAAAGCTCGTCAGAGAGAGCTGGATGCGTTGGCGGAGGAAGGTTTCAGGCAAATCCGTAAGGCCGAGGAGAAAGCTGCTGCAAAGACCGCTGTCAAGCCGGAAATGAAACGCAGGAATGCCTCCGCTGCCGATTGATCCCATCGCTGTCTTTCTCAATATCCCCTACGACGAGGAGTTCCGAAGCCTCTACACTGCATATGTTGTCGGGCTGTATCAGCTCGGGCTCGTACCGCACCTAGCCTCAGAGATTCCGGGCGGCGCCCGCAGGCTCGACCGGATTCTCGCGCTTATTCAGAGCTGCAGGTACTCAATCCACGACCTCTCGAGGGTGGAGTTGAGTGTCGGGCCCTCGGCGACGCCGCGCTTCAACATGCCTTTGGAACTGGGAATGACCATCTCATGGGAGATCCTCAATGCAGGGAAGCACACCTGGTTCGTTTTCGAGTCGGAGCCTTATCGCCTCCAAAGATCGACCAGCGATCTAAACGGAACAGACCCCAACATCCACTTCGGCACCGCCGAGGGCGTTCTAAGTGAACTTCGCAACGCATTCCCGCGCGACGGAGCGCCGTCCGTGCAAAGGATGTTTGAAGTTCATCGATTTATCGATACGCGCGTCGATACGATCCGCTCGCGAAATGGTACCCGCGACGTATTTGCACTCAGCGTCTTCAGAGAACTCTGTAGACTCTCCTCCACATTGACCAGGTTGCTGCGCGATACGCGAGGACACTGAGAATATGGCCCCAACCATCGGCGTCTTCGATTCCGGCTTCGGCGGATTGACGGTCCTCCGCGCGCTCGTCGAGCGGTTCCCGCACGCCCGCTTTGCCTTTCTCGGCGACACGGCACGTTTGCCCTATGGCTCAAAATCGCGCCGCACCATTGCGCGCTACGCCGCGCAGAGCGCGCAGTTTCTGGTCAACGAGCAAGGTGCGGAGTTTCTCGTGATTGCATGCAACACCGCCAGCGCACTGGCGCTCGACGCCATTCAGGACGCCGTTTCTGTTCCCGTGCTGGGCGTCATCGAGCCCGGCGCAGCCGCCGCCCGCGCTGCATCGCTCACCGGCGACGTACTCGTAATCGCTACCGAAGCCACAGTGCAGAGCCACTCTTACGCGGCTGCATGTACCGCTCACGGCCTACGTGCCATTGAGAAGGCCTGCCCGCTGCTCGTTCCGCTGGTCGAGGAAGGATGGACCGATCACCCCGTTACAGCCGAGGTGATTGAAATTTATCTGAACGAGCTTCGCGCCGAGGCTGAATCTTGCGGCATGAATCCAGACACGCTGGTGCTGGGCTGCACACACTATCCGCTGTTGCGGCCTCTCTTTGAAGG